>JBAVRE010000237.1:0-1709 GCA_049694695.1 Steroidobacteraceae bacterium
CGCGGCTGGCCGCCGAGCTGGCGGAGCTGCAATACCAGTTATATGCCGACGGGCGTTACGGCGTGCTGGTGGTGTTGCAGGCCATCGACGGGGGCGGCAAGGACAGCACCATTCGCCACGTCTTTTCGGCATTCAATCCGCAGGGTTGCAGCGTGCGTGCCTTCAAGGCGCCGAGCGCCGAGGAACTGCGCCACGATTATCTGTGGCGTATCCACCAGCATGTGCCGGCACGCGGCGAGATCGTGGTCTTCAACCGCTCGCACTACGAAGATGTGCTGGTGGTGCGCGTCGATGAGCTGGTGCCGCCCGAGGTCTGGCAGGCACGCTATGCGCAGATCAACGATTTCGAACGCCTGCTCACGCAATGCAATATCACGGTGGTGAAGATCTTCCTGCATATCAGCAAGGCGGAGCAGCGCCGCCGCTTCGAAGAGCGCATTCACGAGCCGCGCAAGCAATGGAAGTTTGATCCGCAAGATCTGGTGAAGCGCGACCATTGGAACGCTTACCAGCGCGCCTACGGCGACATGCTGGGGCGCTGCAATACCGTCCAGGCACCCTGGTACGTCGTGCCCGCCGATCACAAGTGGCTGCGTGACCTGGCCGTGGCGCAGATCATGCTGCGTACCCTCAAGAGCCTGTCACTGCGCTTCCCTCCGCCAAAATTCGACCCGCGCCGCATCAGGGTTCGCTAGGGCTGCGCTGCGACCGGCGCTCCAGGCGGGTGCTTCAGTTCTTCAGCGCCTCGAGTTCGCGCTGCGCCTGGCTCAGCCATTCGGCCTGCGCGCGCTGGTAATGGCGCGGCGCCAGGCGCGCGTGTTCCAGCAGGTCTGCCAGCGTCTTGCGCGCCTCGACCCGCTTGCCGCTGCGGGCCTGCAGCTGCGCGTAGCGCAAGGCCGCTTCGGCACCGGCGTAATAGCCGCTCAGCTCTTGGTATTCCTCCAGGGCGCGGGCGCTGTTGCCTTCACCCTCCAGCGCCCGCGCGTACAGCAGGTGCCCTTCAGGTGATTTGAACGCGGGGTTCTTTTCAATCAGGGTATCGAGCGTGCCGCGGGTGCCCGCCGCATCGCCGAGCGCAAACTGCGCGCGCGCCAGGCCCAACAGGAGATTGGGGTCATGCTCGTACAGGCCACGCAGGGCCCGCTGGTAAACGTTGACGGCCTCGCCAGCGCGCCCCTGGCGCACCAGTTCATCGGCGTAGCGTTGATGACTGGCGACATCGCCGGTGCGCTGTGCCTCGGCCTCGAAACGGCGCAGGTCCTGACCGGGATTGATGGCGCGGCGTACGCCGCGCACCGCACGCCCGGCACTGCGCGAGCGAAACAGCTCCGGAATGATTTCCACCGCGAGATAGGCCACAGCGCCGACGCCTGGCGCAAATATCAGTACCCAGATCCACATGGTGTTGCGGCCGGTCTTGAGGCAGTGCACGACCAGCAGCACCTGCAGGCCATAGGAGATCAGCAATAGCGGGCTCATGCCGGCAAGCATAAGGGCAGGTGGCAGCGCAACGGAAGCGCGGCGCGCGCGTGCTACCATTGGCGGGTAATTGCAGCGCCGAATGCGCAGCGCAGGTGATATGCGATTCCCGGCACTTCTAATTTGCGCATTGCTGATCCCGACCATGGCGGGCGCGGCCGAAGCGGCCCCGGCACCGCTGCGCATTGGCCTCGTGCTCTCGGGCGGCGGCGCGCGCGGCACCGCGCATG
>JBAVRE010000238.1:0-44734 GCA_049694695.1 Steroidobacteraceae bacterium
GCGTCAACCTGCCGGTGGGCCTGCTGATCTGGGTGATGATCATCCCGATGTTGCTGAAGGTGGATTTCGGCGCCCTGCACCAGGTGCGCCGGTACTGGCGCGGCATCGGCATCACGTTGTTCGTGAACTGGGCCGTCAAGCCGTTTTCAATGGCACTGCTGGGCTACGTGTTCATCCGCCATGTTTTCGCCCCTTATTTGCCTGCGGCACAGCTGGACAGCTACGTCGCCGGCCTGATCCTGCTGGCCGCGGCGCCCTGCACGGCCATGGTGTTCGTGTGGAGCCGGCTGACCGGAGGCAATCCGCTGTTCACGCTGTCGCAAGTGGCGCTCAACGACACCATCATGGTCTTTGCCTTCGCGCCGATCGTGGCCCTGCTGTTGGGCATTTCCTCGATCAACGTGCCATGGAGCACGCTGATCACCTCGGTCGTGCTCTACATCGTCATACCGGTAGTGCTGGCGCAGTGGTGGCGCCGCGCGTTGCTGAAGCGCAGCCAGGCGGCGTTCGATGCGGCGTTGGCGAGGATCGGGCCCTGGTCCATCTGCGCGCTGCTGGCCACGCTCGTACTGCTGTTCGCGTTCCAGGGCGAGGCGATCCTGAAGCAACCGCTGGTGATCGCCATGCTGGCGGTTCCGATTCTGCTCCAGGTGTTCTTTAACTCGGCGCTCGCGTACTGGCTGAACCGGCGCGCGGGAGAGTCCCACAGCGTTGCCTGCCCTTCGGCGCTGATCGGCGCCTCCAATTTCTTCGAGCTGGCAGTGGCTGCGGCCATCAGCCTGTTCGGGTTCAACTCGGGTGCCGCGCTTGCGACCGTGGTCGGTGTACTGATAGAAGTGCCCGTGATGCTGCTGGTGGTCAAGGTCGTCAACTCGAGTAAAGACTGGTACGAGTACAGGAGTTAACAGATGAAAGGACGTGTAGCACTGGTGACGGGTGGTGGCCGCGGCATCGGCCGCGAGGCTGCGCTGCTGCTCTCGGCAGCGGGAGCGCGCGTGATGATAGTGGCGCGCAGCGCGACGGAACTGGCATCCGTTGGTCTCGATCACGTCGCCGCCGACCTCGGCACTACCGAAGGCTGCACGCTGGCCGTGGCCGAGACCGAGCGGCGACTGGGACCGATTGATCTTCTGGTCGTAAACCATGGCATCGGTTCGGCGCACGAGCGGCTGGTGTGGGAGCAGGATCCTGCCGTCTGGCGCGAGACCATGCGCATCAACCTCGACGCGCCATTCGAACTCGCGCGGCTGACGGTCGGCGGCATGTGCAAGCGCGGCTTCGGCCGGCTGGTGTTCACCAGTTCGACCGCGGGTGAGAAAGCAGAGCGATCGGGCAGCGCCTACACCGCTTCCAAGCATGGAGTGATCGGGCTCGCGCGCGCCGTGGCGCAGGACGCGGGGCCCTTCGGAGTCACCTCCAACGCGGTGCTGCCCGGCTGGGTGCGGACGGCAATGGCCGAGCGCTCGGCCAAGACGGCGGCCGAACAGCGCGGCATCAGTGTCGAGCAGGTGTGGAGCGAGCGCGCCGCCATCTATCCGCAGAACCGGGTGCTCGAGCCGCGCGAGGTCGCAGAGGTGATCGCGTTCCTGTGCACCGATGCCGCCGGGGGGGTGAATGGGGAGGCGATCACGGTGGCGCTGGGCGGCATCTGGTAGGCAGCCGGCGCCCGATTTCTCTGTCGGTGCGCCGGCTTCATGCCGAGGATCAACCGTGACGCATCGCAGCGGCGTGGACGGCCGCAAATTGCGGGTTATCGATCAAACGCACTGCGTGTTCGATGGCCGCCTGCTGGCAGGCGCGCGCCTTGTCCAGCGTCGACAGGTTGCGGATGTCGTCAGCCGGGCAAACCTGTTTCGCGGCAAAAGTGATGCGGCGATACAGGGCCTTTGCTCCAGCCTCGGTCGACAGGTTCAGATCGGCATAGCGTACCGTGACCGACGGTATGCTGTTGTCCGGCGTCGCCGCGGAGGCGCTGGACAGAGCGCCAAAGGAAGCCGTCAGTACGAGCAATGCGGCCGCGCCGCGGCTGGCAATCTTACGAGTCAGTTCTGCGCTTTTCATACATCTCTCCAGTTGGGTTGGTGTTCGCTGCGTTTCGCCGTGTTCGGCGATGTGTGTATGAAACTCCTTCGGGCCGGTGCATTGCTGCGGGCGGATCACGGGTTCGTCCCCGCAGCTTACGAGTTCGTCCCCGAACAGCCGGTGCGCGCTCCAATTCCGCCGCGTATGCCGTAACCTACAGCTCATGAACGATCAACCGGAATCATCGACCGCAACCTCATATTGGCCGTCGCTGGGCATCCTGACCGGCTACTGGGTGTACGTGACGCTGTCAAATATCCTGTACGCGAACAGCATGAACGCCGGCTTCGATGCGATGAGTACCGAGCGCTACTTCGCATCCTGGGATGTGCGAGTGGCGCAGCATGCTATGTTGTATCCGGCGCTGGCGGCGAGTGTCTGGGCCTCGTTGAAGATCCGGTGGCGTCCGCTTTGGGGAGCATTGCCGTTGCAATTGCTCATCGCCACGGTTTTTGCCGCGTTGGGGGCGCCCGCGTTGGTAGGCGCGCAGATGCTGCTGGGAGAACACGAGATGACCCATATGGCCAGCACGGGCTGGTCGGATTGGATCTCGGGTGCGACCCTGGCGCTTTGGCTGGCGAGCGCCACCAGCATGTTGCTGGCTTACGGATTCGGCGTGGCGTTGGTCACCGGATTCTCGCTGTTCCAGCGTTACACCGCCGCGCAGCTGCAAGTCGCCGCGCTGGAGCGTGAATTCAGCTCGGCGCGGCTGGCGGCGCTGCGCATGCAACTCTCGCCGCACACGCTGTTCAATCTGCTGCACGCCATCCACGGCCAGATCGCCTGGGAGCCCAAAGCCGCGCAGGCCATGATCGTGAAGCTTGGCGATCTGCTGCGTCGCTTGCTCAAGGCAGGCGAGCGGGATTTTTCGACGCTCGCCGATGAAATGCAATTCGTGAGACTATATCTGGATCTGCAGCAGCAGCGCTTTGCGGACCGCCTCAGCGTGCTGCTACCTATGCCTGAGTCGCTGCCCGCGGTGTGGGTACCCAGTCTGATTTTGCAGCCGTTGGTGGAAAACGCCGTGGTGCATGGGCTGGCCGGACACGGCGGGCCGGTAACGGTACGAATCGAGGCGCAGCTCGCGGACCGGCAGCTGATTTTGCGTGTCGTCAACACGGCCGCTGCCGCCGTCGGAATCGGCGGCGGCGAAGGTATTGGCACGCGCAATGTGCGCGAGCGCCTGGCGGTGCAGTTCGGGGCGCGCGCGACTTTTGTTTCACGCGCGGCCGAGGGCGGTGTATGGTGCGCCGAAATCCTCTTGCCGGAGCTGCGCGATGCGGGCGCCTCGGCAAGTTGAACTCCAGGGGCGACGTTTAGGGGTCGGCAGTGAACGTTATCATCGTCGATGACGAGCCGGCAGCGCGCCGTGCATTGCGCGAGTATTGCGCTAACGCACCGCAGCTCACGCTGGTGGGCGAATTCGGCGATCCGCGCGCCGCCTTGCAGGCTATTCGCGCCCAGCCGCCGGACCTGCTGTTCCTGGATATTCAGATGGAGGGCATGACGGGACTGTCGCTGGCGCGCGCCCTGGATACTGAGACGCTGCCGCTCATCGTGTTTGTGACCGCTTACGATCAATACGCGCTGGAAGCCTTCGAGGTCTGCGCGACCGACTACCTGCTCAAGCCCTTCGATGAAGAGCGCTTTCAGCAAACCCTCGCCCGGGTTCAGCGCCGCGCCGCCGCCTCCGGGGCCCAGCAGCGGCACGCTGAACTGGCCGCTTTGCTGGCGCGGCTGGAACAAAGCGCTCGGGCCGCGACCGACAGTCGGCCGCGGGTATTGGCCGAAAGCGGTGGTCGTTTGCATATGCTGGATGTCGCGCAGGTCGAGATGCTCGAAGCGGATCGAAACTACGTCAAACTCGCCGTCGGCCGGAATGTTTACCATGTGCGCAGCACTCTGGCGCAGGCGGAAAAGAGCGTGCAGAGCGAGCCCATGCTGCGCATCAGCCGTTCCTGCCTGGTCAATATCAATCATCTGCGCGAACTCAGCCGCACGCCGCGTGGGGATTTCATCCTGGTCCTGAGCGGTGGCCGCACCGTCACCAGCAGCGAAGGATATCGTGAGGCGGTGCGCGAGTACCTGTCGCGGCTCAAGGTGGGTGCGGACGGCGGTTCCCGTCCCGGCGTGCCGATCCCGCCCGCATGAATCCTGTCCGGCAGCCGCTGCTGCTCGCCATGGATCTTCATCAGCGAATCCGCTGCGCGACGGTGGCCACGCTGATACTCGCGGCGGGGTCCGCCGCAGCAGCGACACCGGCGGCGCTCGCCACCGCGGAGCAGCGCTATGCCGACTGGCTCGATGCGAGCTACGCGCTCACGACCGTCACCGCGGGCCCGGCGGAGTCGCTCGATGGCCATGATCGCGCGGCGTGGCTGCAGATCCTGGCGGCCCGGCGCAACGAGCTCGTCGCGGCGCTCGAGCGGGTGAAGTCGCTCAAGCTCGGGGGCACCGACGAGCGGGCACGCACCACGATGCTGCGCACGCTCGCCGAGCCGCCGAGTGCGCCGGCCGCGACATCGCCGGACGATGCAGCCCAGCGCTGCGCCGCCGCCAGCCAGATCGATCTCGGACGGCCCGAGCTTTCGCGGGCGCTCTATGCGTGCTTCGAGCACTTCGGGAACCATGTCGCGTTTGAGGGCCGGACAATCGCCCGCACAACCGTGCTGGAGCTACTGCATCAACTCGATTCCGCCGAACAGCGCCGGACGCTGTTCGCCGCCATGCAGCCGCTGTGGATCCACATCAACGGCGGCGGCGAGGCGTCGAGCCCCTATCGCCGCCTGATCCGTGCCGCGGTCGCCGAAGCGCGCGCCCGCGGCCGCTCACCGATCAGCGACGCCGCGCACACCGTCGGCGCGACGCCGGAGGATATTGAGTCGTGGCTGGTAACGATCCTCGAGCACTGGCGCGCTGCCAACCCCGGCGCTCCGCTCGAGCCCTGGGACTACTGGAGTCGCTACACCAGCGACACACATCCGCTCGATGCGCGGGTTCCGCCCGAGTCGATTACGCCGCTGTGCCGGCGTTTCTACCGCGATCTGGGTGTCGACCTGGAGGCACTGGGAGTGATGCACGATCTCGAGGTCCGACCGGGCAAGGCGCCGCTGGCCTACGCCGACTTTGTGAGCATCGGGCGAGCGACCGCCGCCGGCTGGCGCCCGGCCCGGACGCGAGTGTCGGCGAACGTCGAGCGCGGTGGTTTGTTCACGCTCAATGAGATCGTGCACGAGGATGGCCACACGGTGCAGATCTCAAGTATTCGCACCCGTCCCGCGTTTGTCGGGTGGGGCGATGACCTGTTTGTCGAGGCGTTCGCGGATGTCCCGTCCTGGAGTGTCCTCGAACCCTCGTGGCAGCGGCGTTACCTTGGAATCGGGCTCGACGAGCAGACGGCGCTGCGCGCCCTGTACGCGAACGTTATGCTCGACGTCGCCTGGGGGCTGTTCGAGCTCCGGATGTTCCGCGACCCCGATGCCGATCCAAACGCCGTGTGGACCGCGATTACGTCCACGTACCTGAACATTCGCCCCCACCCGGAACTCGCATGGTGGGCGCTGCGGGTCCAGCTGGTCCATCTTCCGGGCTACATGATCAACTATGGTCTCGGCGCGGTACTGACCGCGGATCTGCGCGCGCGAATTCGCGCGGCGATCGGGGATTTTGATGCCGGCAATCCGAAGTGGTACCGGTACACGGCCCGCAACCTGCTTCGCTTCGGCGTCTCGGTCGACACGCCCGAGTTGTTACGTCGCTTCCTGGGTCGCCCCGTCTCGAGCGATGCCCTCGTCGCCCAGCTCGACCGCATGCATCGCACCAACCCGCAACACCGATGATTTCAATGCAGCGCTCGGTGGCGCGCATGGCTGTCAACGCTTAGGGCTTCCGAAAGCGGCCAGTCGCGAGCGGGAGTTCTGGGTCAGGTACTTGCCCTGGCTTAGCGAGCGACCGCACCTCACTTCCAGCCTCGGTGCGCTACCGCACTGACCACGCGCATCGGTGCGTGGTATACATTTTTCATGCCGCAAGTCGGCTTCAGGTGGTGGGTGCTGCGTATGTTCGCCATTAACATTCCACCATGTCCAGTGGAAAATCGGAGGATTCAAATGAAACTAGCGTTAAGCTGCGCGTTGCTTGCCAGCGCATTACTGTGCCTGTCCGCTTGCAACAAGGCCGAATCTCCCGAGCATGTTCAAGCGGACGTTGCCAAAGCCCAGAGCAATGCGGTCGAGGCGAACGCCAAGGCGGACGAGAAGGTGAAGCAAGTCGAGGCCGAGGGCGTCAAAGACCGGGCGGATGCGTTAGCCAAGGTGGCTGACAAGAGTGTCGGCGCTATAGCGGACTCTGCGGTTACTCAAGCTGAGGGCGAAACAAAAATCGCTCTGGCGAAGTGTCAGGCGTTTGAGGGTGATGCTCAAAGGACTTGCAAAGACGAGGCAAATGCACATTTGGATGCAGTAAAAGCGAAAGCCAAAGCTGTCAAGTCTAACTGAGGCATAGGCTGGCAGATATCAACGCCTGCTGCGATTGAGCATTGCCAGAAGGCCATGGGTGCCATGGCCGAGCCCGCTGGCGACGTTGGGTCGGCCTTCTGACCTTTCAATGCGAACTCGCTGGGGGTCAGGTGGCCAAATGATCCGTGTGGACGGTGGTGGTTGTAGTCATGTGGCCATGACCTCAAAACCTCCCGCGCCCTCTCAAGCGCAGCACACGCGGTTACGTTCACACACTCGTCGCGAAGCCGCCAGTTAAAGGACATATCAAGACTGTCTTCGGTTGGCTTGCCGGGCCGGATGAACTCGAGCTTCACTCCGTGCAGGTAGCAGCACTCGTCGAGCACTTTGGAGGTAAAGTCCGTTCAGTGATCGACAGTAATCGCATAGGGTAGTTGGCGACCGTGGGCAATCTCGTTCGTAGCGTCCACGACACATTGGGTTGTTACCGGCAAAGTTACCCGCCTTGAATCTGGGCTGCGGTGACACCGGGTGGGCGTGTCGTGGCATGCCGTGTCGTGGGAAGACGACAACGCCCGATGCAGTCAACGCCGGTGTAATACTGGACCCTATCTGATGCTGAGCTGCGACTTGGTGGGCATATGAGCGTGGAACCAAGTGAATTGATGAGCGAGGTCTGGACGCGGTGGCAGGGTCACGTCATTCACGACGTGTTCCCTTTAGGCCGCTTCCTCGGTTGTTCGGATCGCAGCGGCGTCTTCCTAACCAGGTCTGCGGCGCCAGACTCTTCTGAAGTCGCGCTCAAGCTGGTTCCGACCGATCGCGCCCTGGCGGAGTCTCAGCTGCCGCGATGGAAGAGGGCGGTCGGCATCGTTCATCCGCACCTGCTTAGATCGTTGCAGTCGGGCGGGTGTCAGCTGGACCGGCTGCCCTATCTGTATATGGTCATGGAGTACGCCGATCAGACCCTTGCGCAGGTGCTGCAAAGCCGGGCGCTGACGGATGACGAAGCGCGAGAGATGTTGCGGCCGACCTTGGACGCACTCGCGTTCTTGCACGGCCAAAGCCTGGTGCAAGGACAGTTGAAGCCAGCAAACATCCTGGTGGTCGGAGATCAACTGAAGCTGGCAAGCGACACGATCCGTCGCGTCACTGAAGGCCCGATGAGCGGCAAGGCACTTACTGTGTACGATCCTCCGGAAGCGCGGCATGGCAGCAGTTCCACTGCCGGGGATATCTGGGCGCTCGGCGTCTGCCTGTTCGAAGCGCTGACTCGCCGTCCGCCTTCGGGTCTGGGCGAAGGCAGCGAGGCCGTCGCGCTGCCGAGCGATTTCTCGCCGGCATTCCGAGACATCGTTACCCGCTGCCTGAGCCCCAACCCGCAAAACCGCCCCAGCGTGACGGAGCTCGTGGCTTGGACCCGCGGTCAACCTGCGGGCTCTGCGCCCGACGCGACCATTGAGCGGACACCCGAGCCGACGCCACCGCGGGCCGCGCCGTCCGTGACGAAGCCCCCGAAACCGTCGGCCCTGCTCACCGCCGTGCTCGGAGGAGTCTTGATTCTTGCGCTGGGTTGGATCGGAGTGCGTATGGTCAGATCGCACGGTACCGCGGGTTCACTTCCAGGTCCGGAAGGCTCACTGTCACAGACGCCAGGCGCGACCGCACCAAATACGGTAGATGCGCGGAAATCCATCTCTACGATGTTGCCTTCGAAACCGAGTCGCCGCGACCGGGCCACATCACCAACGGCGCTGCATGAGGTGATCCCTGATGTTTCTCAGAGCGCCCGTCGAACCATCATTGGACATATCAAAGTGTGGGTACGAGTCATCGTCGAGCAGGACGGTTCGGTGTACGCCGCCACCGCGGATCGAGTGGGTCCCAGCAGGTATTTTCAGCGCCTCTCAATCGAGGCGGCCAAGCAATGGACGTTTCCCCCGGTCAACATTCAGTCCCGACGCCTGATGCAGATTCGCTTCGACTTTAGTCGTGACGGGACGACCGGTCGCGCCGTCACACTCCACTAATGAGTCGGGGTGAGACGCCCTGACACCGCTTGACACAGATCCCGGGGGACTCAGGCACCCGCTGGCCCAGAGACCCACGCCTCAGCAATGTGGGTAACAGGGACTTCTAACTACTTTGTTGCCCGCAAAGTTACCCAGATCGGCCTTGGGCTGCGTGACGCCAACTGGGACTACCGGTCAAAAATATCCCATTCCCCACGCGGACTTGGAAAACTGCTACTGTGCGCGCCCTAAAAAGCAGGGACTCGAAGGATCTATTTTCAACTGGAAGTATTGATTGTACGTTATTGATTATAAAAGACTTTTAGTGGTGCCCAGGAGAGGACTCGAACCTCCACGGTGTTACCCGCTAGTACCTGAAACTAGTGCGTCTACCAATTCCGCCACCTGGGCATAGATGGGCGGCGCAATGTACGTAAGGGCCGGGGAGCTGTCAATTGAAGGGTAAAAAGAAATCTCATCGCACGGTGCGCCACCCGGCGCGCAAGGATACGCGTCATCCGCGACACAAGCCTGCGCGCGGTGAGCCGCAAGTCGCCGAAGGCATCGTTTCGCCCAACCGGGCAGGCTTCGGTTTCGCGCGCGTGGCCGGCATCGAAGGCGGCGTGTTTCTGCCGCCGCGCGAGATGGCGGGGCTGGTGCAGGGCGATCGCGTCAGCCTGTCCCTGCACAAGGATGCGCAGAACCGTTGGGTGGGCAGCGTCACCGGCATCATCGAGCGCGGACTCACCGCTTTCCTGGGGGTGATCGAAGCGCACGGGCGTGAGCTCGCGGTGCGTGCGGCTGACCGACGTCTGGCAGTGGTGTGCACCATTCCCAGCGGCAGTACCCTGGGAGCGAAACCTGGCGACTGGGTCATCGCGGATATCAAGCGCTATCCGTCCGCCGATGCCGGTGGCGAGGCCTGGGTGCGCAAGCGCCTTGATCCCGAGCGGCCGGTGGAGATGGCGACCGAAGCGGCGATCGCACGCTTCGGCCTGGCAGTGGACTTTGGCGAGCTCGCGCAGCGCGAGGCGCAGCGCTGGGGCCATCACGTCGACCCGGCCGAAGCCGCGAGGCGCGTCGATCTGCGCGGCTTGCCACTGGTCACGATCGATGGCGAGGATGCGCGCGACTTTGACGACGCCGTGTATGCCGAAGCGCAAGGCGATGGCTTTAGGCTGCTGGTTGCCATTGCCGATGTGAGCCACTACGTGCGCGTGGGCACGGTGCTGGATACCGAAGCGATGGCCCGCGGCACCTCGGTGTACTTCCCGACCCGCGTGTTGCCGATGTTGCCGACCGCGCTTTCCGACCATCTGTGCTCACTGCAGCCCCACGTGGATCGCCTGTGCATGGTGGCCGACATGCAGGTGAGCGAGCGCGGCTCGCTGCGTGGCTGCAAGGTGTATCCAGCGGTGATGCGCTCGGCCGCGCGGCTAACCTATGCGCAGGCTTACGAGGTACTGTTCACGCGCGACGCGGCGGCGCGGGCGCAGCTGGGTGCGCTTAGCGATCAACTCGAGCCGCTGGTCGGTGTCTATCGTGCACTGCTCAAGGCGCGCAGCCGGCGTGGTGCGCTCGATTTCGATGCACCCGAGGCAAAGTTCGTCATTACTGATGCCGAGCGCATCCACAGCATCGAATTCAAGCGGCGCAACGAGGCGCACAAGCTGATCGAAGAGTGCATGGTGCTGGCCAACGTGGCCGTGGCCAAGGAGATGCAGCGTCTGCACGTGCCGGGGCTGTATCGGGTGCATCAACCGCCCGAGCAGCGCAAGCTCGATCTGCTGCGCGCCACGCTGCATATTCTCAACATCGAATTGCAGCTGTCGGAGGAGGGCGTGCGCACCCGCGATCTGGCGGCCATTGCCCCGCGCGTGCGTGATGCGGCGCTGCGGCCCTTCGTCGAATCGCTGGTGGTGCGCTCGCTGGCGCAGGCGGTTTATCAACCGGAGAACATCGGGCATTTTGGCCTGGCGCTGCCCGACTACGCGCATTTCACCTCGCCCATCCGCCGCTATCCGGACCTGCTGGTGCATCGCGCGCTGCGCGCCGGCCTGGGTCTGGCGCCGCGCGATTCTTCGGCCGATCAGGTTTCGCTCGCCGGCATCGGCGCCGAGCTCTCGCGTCTGGAGAAGCGCGCCGATGAAGCCGATCGCTACGTGAATAATTTCCTCAAATGCGCTTACCTGCGTGATCGCGTCGGCCAGACCTTTGAGGGCCTGATAACCACGGTGGTCGAGTTTGGCTGCTTCGTGCAGCTGCTCGAAGTCAACGTCGACGGGCTGCTGCACATGAACGCCATGAGCGACGATGACTACGTGATGACGCGCGACGGCGGCCAGTGGCACGGCAAGCGCACGGGCCGGCGCTTTGCGCCGGGCATGCGGCTGCGCGTCCAGGTGATCTCGGTCAATCCGGTGGAAGGCCTGGTGGATCTGGAGCTGGCGGCCAGCTGAGCGCAGCCATGGAGCGGGTCTACGGCATACATACGGTGAGTGCTCTGCTGGCGCGCGCGCCGCAGCGGGTGCTGCGCGTCTATCTGCAGCGCGGGCGCGACGATCAGCGCGCGGCCACTCTGGAGGCGCTCGCCGCCAGCGCGCGTCGGCCCCTGGAACGCATCGACGCCGCGCGCATGAAATCCCTGCTCGGCGAGGTGGCGCATCAGGGTGTGATGGCCGAGATCGAGCCGCTCGCCGCGCTCAGTGAAGACGGTCTATACGCGCTTTTGGCCGCGGCGAAGAATCCGCTGTTGCTGGCGCTCGATGGTGTGCAGGATCCGCACAACCTGGGCGCCTGCCTGCGCACGGCCGACGCCTGCGGCGTGCTGGCGGTCATCGTGCCGCGCGATCGCGCGGCGACGCTCAACGCCACGGCGCGCAAGGTGGCGGCGGGCGCCGCCGAGAGCACGCCGGTGGTCACGGTCACCAACCTGTCGCGTTGCCTGCAGATCATCAAGGACGCCGGCCTGTGGATCGTGGGGGCTGACGCCCTGGCCCCGCAGCCCGCCTCGGCCATCGATCTGACTGGCCCGCGCTGCCTGGTGATGGGGGCGGAGGGCGCGGGGCTGCGCGAGCTCACCCGGCGCCAGTGCGACTGGCTGGCGAGCCTGCCCGCCCTGGGGGCGGTCGAGAGCCTCAATGTCTCTGTGGCCGCTGGCATGCTGCTCTATGAGGCGCTGCGACAGCGCGGCTAGCGCGGCGAGCGATCGTTGCTTATCGGCGCGCCTTTCGAGTATCCTTGCCGGCCTTTTTTGGCAGCCTGACCCGCCCGCAAGGGTGAATTTCAGGCTTCTCCTTGCCGCACTGCCTGATGCCTCAGACGGGCGGCCTTACCTACCCATAGGGAGTTAATCATGAGGCATTATGAAGTCCTATTTCTGGTCCATCCGGATCAGAGCGAGCAGGTTCCGGCGATGGTCGAGCGCTACCGCGGCATGATTGCCGGTGGCGGCGGCCAGGTGCACCGCTTTGAAGACTGGGGCCGCCGTCAGCTGGCATTCCCGATCAGCAAGGTGCACAAGGCGCACTACGTGCTGATGAACGTCGAATGCGACCAGAAAACCCTGACCGAACTGACCGGCGCGTTCCGCTTCAGCGACGCGGTGCTGCGCCATCTGGTGGTCGGCATGGATGCGGCGGTGACCGAGCCTTCGCCCATGGCGCGTGGCGAAGATGAAAACGAGGCGCGTCGCGATCGCGACGACATGGGCGACGACGACGATTCGCTCAACCTCAATGCATAGGTCCGGTTCGCACCGCCCAGAAATTCATCCAGGAATAAATCAATGAATACTTCACGCTTCGTACGTCGCAAGAAATTCTGTCGTTTCACGGCCGACAAAGTCACCTCGATTGACTACAAGGATCTCGGCACCCTCAAGAACTACATCACCGAGACCGGCAAGATCGTGCCCAGCCGCATCACCGGCACCAAGAGCTTCTATCAGCGACAGCTGGCCACCGCCATCAAGCGCGCGCGCTTCATGGCGCTGCTGCCCTACACCGATCAACATTGAGGTTGCGCCATGGACGTCATTCTTCTGCAGAAAGTAGCCAACCTCGGCACCATTGGTGATCGGGTCAGCGTCAAGAGCGGCTACGGCCGCAATTTCCTGCTGCCGGCCGGCAAGGCGACGCTGGCGACTGCAGCCAATGTGGCGCGCTTCGAAGTGCGCCGCGCCGAGCTGGAAAAGGCCGCCGGTGAAGAGCTCGGTGGCGCGCAGCGGCGCGCTGCGGCGCTGGCGGAATTCCGCCTGAACATCACCGCCAAGGCGGGCAGCGAAGGCAAACTGTTCGGATCGGTCGGCACCACCGATATCGCCGAGGCCTGCACGGCAGCTGGTTTTGCGCTCAGCCGCAGCGAAGTACGCCTGCCGGCTGGCCCGTTGCGCGCCGTGGGCGAGCATCAGGTCACCCTGCATCTGCATACCGACGTTGAAGTCATGCTCTCGGTGACCATCGTCGCCGAAGAACAGGCCTAGACGGCAGGGCCGGCGGCAGGGCGGGCGGCAGCGGGCCTCAAGCGCGATCACAGCTGATGACCGAACCGCTCACGCCACCGCATTCCGTCGAAGCCGAGCAGGCGGTGCTCGGTGGCCTGCTGATCGACCCGCCCGCCTGGGACCAGGTGGGCGACATGGTGGTGGCCGATGATTTCTATCGGCCCGACCATCGACTGATCTTCACCGCCTTTGCCGAACTCATCACGCAGAGCCGGCCCGCCGATGTGGTCACCACCGCTGAGCAGCTCGAACGCCAGGGGCGCCTCGCCGATGCCGGCGGCCTGGCTTACCTCGGCAGCCTGGCGCGCGATACACCCACAGCCGCCAACGTGCGCGCCTATGCGCAGATCGTGCGCGAGCGCTCGCTGCTGCGCAAACTCATCCACGCTGGCCGGGAGATCACCAGTGCCGCCCTGGCCAGCGATGGCCGCTCGGCGCGCGATCTGGTCGATGAGGCCGAGCGCCAGGTATTCGCCATCGCCGAGCAGAGCACCGGCCGCCGCGAAGGCGCGGTGCGCGTCAACGTGCTGCTGCCCGCGCTGATCGATCGCATTGACGAGTGGCACACCAATCCGAACGCGCTGCGCGGCCTGGCCACGGGCTTTACCGATTTTGACCGCAAGACCGGCGGCCTGCGACCCGGCGACCTGGTGATCGTGGCCGGTCGACCCTCGATGGGCAAAACCACGCTGGCGATGAATATTGCGGAATATGCCGCCGTGCATCCGGGCACCAAGGCTTCGGTGGCGATCTTCAGCATGGAAATGCCCTCCGAGCAGCTGCTGACCCGCATGCTCAGCTCCATCGGCGGGGTGCCGCTCAACGGGATCCGCAGCGGGCAGATATCGGACGAAGACTGGGTGCGGGTCACGGCCGCGACCAGCCAGCTGTCGGAAGCGCGCATCTTCATCGATGAGTCGCCGGGCCTGACACCGACCGAACTGCGCGCCCGGGCGCGGCGCGTGAAGCGCGAGCACGGCCTCGACCTGGTGGTGGTCGATTACCTGCAGCTCATGCAGGTGCCGGGCACCAAGGAGAATCGCGCCACCGAGATCGCCGAAATTTCGCGCGGCCTCAAGGCGTTGGCCAAGGAGCTGGCGATACCGGTCATCGCGCTCTCGCAGCTCAATCGCGGCGTTGAGCAGCGTACCGAAAAGAAACCGGTGATGTCAGACCTGCGCGAGTGTGTCACCGGGGGCACGCTGGTGTGTCTGATGGACGGCCGTCGCCTGCCGATTCGCGATCTGGTGGGCAGCCAACCGGAAGTCTGGTCGGTCGATGAGCGGCAACGCATCGTGGCCGCGCGCTCCGACCAGGTCTGGCTTGTGGGCCGTAAGCCGGTGTTCAAGGTGCAACTCGCGAGCGGTCGCAGCATTCGTGCCACGGCCGAGCACCGGTTGCTGGAAGGCGAAGGTTGGAAGACCGTATCCGATCTTAAGGCAGGTGACCGCTTGGCCTCGGTGCGCCGGATTCCGCAGCCGCAGACCGTCACCCATTGGCCCGAATACTGGCTCATTCTGCTCGGACACCTGGTTGGCGATGGTAGCTATATCAATCATCAGCCCTTGCGTTACACGACCGCATCGCTTGCCAATAGCGAGGCCGTGCGCGGCGCGGCTGAGGCATTTGGGGCGCGCGTCACCCGGCATGAGGGTCGCGGCGCATGGCATCAGCTGGTCATCAGCGGCAACGGCAATCGCTGGCACCCGGCGGGAGTCGGCGCCTGGTTGCGGCAGTTGGGCATCTGGGGGCAGCGTTCGCATGAGAAACACCTGCCAGCCGAAGTATTTACGCTGAGCGACGAGCAGATTGCGCTATTGCTGCAGCACTTGTGGGCGACCGACGGTTGTGTGTCTTTGCGCAAACCGGGTCAACGGGGCATGCCGCGCGTTTATTTCTCCACCTGCAGCCGGCGTCTGGCCGAGGACGTCAGTGCGCTGCTGCTGCGTTTGGGAGTGGTCGCGCGCTTGCGGTCCGTGCACAAGGCGAATTATCGGCCGGTATTCACGGTGGACGTGAGCGGCATGGAATCGCAAATGCGTTTTGCAGTGCTGGTCGGTGGGTTTGGCCCAAGAGCGGCACCCATCGAGGCATTGGCCGCCTACCACGCAGCGCACCTGGCGGACGCCAATACCAACGTGGACACTTTGCCGCTCGCAATCTTTTCGCAAGTACGCATGCTGATGCGTGAGCAGGGTGTGACAACCCGTCAAATGGCCCAGCTGCGCGGTACTTCCTACGGCGGATCGAGTCATTTCCGCTTCGCTCCGAGCCGCACGATGCTGTTGGACTATGCCAGGCTGCTCAAGAGTGAAGAACTGAAAGCCTGGGCCAGTTCGGATCTTTATTGGGATCGCGTCGTAGCGGTAACGCCAGATGGAGAAGAGGACGTATTCGATCTGACCGTGCCCGGTACCGCCAATTGGCTTGCGGATGGTCTGGTGACGCATAACAGCGGCGCGATAGAGCAGGATGCTGACATGATCCTGCTGATCTACCGCGAGGAGGTGTACGACAAGAACACCACCAAGCGCGGCATCGCCGAGATCGACATGGCCAAGCACCGCAATGGCGAGATCGGCACCTTTCTGCTGACCTTCCAGGGTCAGTACAGCCGCTTCTCGAACTACGCCGCCGACGCCTACGCCGAGGGCGTACTCCGTTAGCCCTCGCCGTTAGCCCTCGAAGAAACCCATCTTCACGCCAGCGAGCTGGATCACATCGTTGTCGACCAGCTTGCGCGCATGGGCGCCGATCTGCACGCCATTGACCTGCGGGAAGTTATCGGCGGTATCGGCATCGACGTGCACCAGGAAATAACCTTCCGAGCGACGCGTGATGGCTGCCACCTGGACGCCCGGGCGCCCGAGCGTGGTCAGGGTCTTGGTGAGCTCGAGTTCGCGGCCGGCAAAGGCACCCGAGAGCACCTGCAAGCGCGCCTTCTTGATCGCCGGCACGCCATTGCCCAGGGTGCGGCGCGTGGCGGTCGGCTCTTCACCGGCGACCGCGGCCCGCAGCTTCTCGACCGGACGGGCCGAGGGCTGGATGACCATGGTCTTTTCAAATTCGTCCTGCTGCGCGCTATCGTCTTCGACGAAGCGCAGCTGGTGGTGCCCGCAGGTGACGACATCGCCGTGCTGCAGGGCATGCTTCTTGATCAGCTTGCCATTGACGTAGGTGCCGTTCGTGCTGTTCAGATCCTCGAGGAAGGAATCGTTCAGGATGTTGATGATCAGCGAGTGGTGGCCGCTGACCGCCGGATTGTCGATACGGATGTCGTTATCCGGGAGGCGCCCGATCGTGTAGCGCTCCTTGTTCATGTTGTACTCAGCCATTACCTGGCCATCGAGACTTAGAATCAGCCGTGCCATATTATTTTCGCCTTAAGGTCAGCTAAACCAACCCAACATCCTGTCCATTACACTTCTGCGTGCCGGGAAAGAGTCTACGACCTGCGCCAGCAGGACAGAAATGTTGTCCTTGCCGCCATTGTCGTTGCCCAGCTGTACGAGCTGCTTCGCCACCGTGTCAAGGTTAGCACCAAAGGTGTTGATCGTTAAGTGAATATCATCATCCTCAACCATATCTGAAAGTCCGTCCGAACACAGCATGTAGACATCGCCACGCTGGGCTGGGTGTTCCTGGATCTCCACATCGACGTTGAGCTCGACCCCCAGGGCGCGGGTCACATAGTTCTTATTGGCCGCGCGCTGCGCTTCCTCGGGTGAATAGAAGCCGCGGTCGACCAGTTCCTGCAGCAGTGAATGATCGAGCGTCACCTGCTCGAAACCCGCGCCGCGCAGGCGGTACAGGCGCGAATCGCCCACGTGGGCAATGGTGATGCGGTTGTCGTGGAACAACGCGCCTACCACCGTGGTGCCCATGCCCTCGCAGTTGGGCTGGGTGCGCGCGGTCTGGAAAATGATCTTGTTGGCGCGGGTAATGGCATCGCGCAGGATGATGGCCGGGCGCGACAGGCCGGCGGCGGGGTCGGCGGTCTGCAGGTCTTCGCGCTCGAGCGCCTCGCGCACCAGGTTGACGATGGTCTTGACGGCGATGCCGCTGGCCACTTCGCCGGCGTTGTAGCCACCCATGCCATCGGCCAGCACCAGCAGCCCGAGATTGGCATCCCAGGAGATCGTGTCTTCATTGTGCTCACGAACGCGGCCGGTGTCCGTCAGGCCTACGCATTGCAGCTTGCCTTTCAGATTCATCTCGCGGCCCCGGTGGCCAGCGTTGTCGCGGTGTTGTTGAACGTGATCTGCATCACAAAAACTGACCCAATACGGCTCCTTGTGGCGGCATGTACCGGCCGGATCGCAAACGCTACCATCTGGCCATCGCTTCAGGCGCGTCTGCGTTCACAGATGTGCCCTATGGCATCCCCCGCCATGCTATTAGCGCGGCATCGTACTGGAGTTTGGCCTCAGCCGCGATGGGCCGGATTCAGAGGCTGGGCAATCGGGGCGCTCTGGCCTAGGATCGCACCGCGGGTCGGCCCGCGACGGACAGCAGGGGCGGACAGGTGGCCATGGCGCGCAATCAGACGGTTTATGTGTGCAGTTCCTGCGGCGGTGAAGCGCCAAAATGGCAGGGACAGTGCCCGCATTGCCAGCAATGGAACAGCATGGGCCGATTGACGGGCGTCAGGCCAGCGCTCGCGCGGGCAGCGGCCAATGAGTCGATTGCGGTGGCGCTCGAGTCTGGGCCGGTGAATGAGCAGCGGCTGAGCCTGGGCATCGATGAACTCGACCGGGTGTTTGGCGGCGGCCTGAGTCTGGGCTCGGTAAGCCTGCTGGGGGGCGAGCCCGGCATTGGCAAGTCAACCCTGCTGCTGCAGGTCGCCGCAACGCTGGCGGCCGCGCGTCCGGTGGTCTACGCCTCGGGTGAGGAATCGACCGGGCAGATCGCGCATCGTGCCCGGCGCCTGGGGCTGCGCGGCGAGCAGCTGGCCCTGCTCAGTGACAATTCGCTCGAGTCCATTGTGGCTTTGAGCGCGGAGCGGCGCGCCGCGCTGCTGGTGATCGATTCCATCCAGACCATGCAAACCAGTGAGGCTGAGTCCAGTCCCGGCTCGGCGCAGCAGCTGCGCGAATGCACCGCTGCGCTGGTGCGTTACGCCAAGCGCAGCGGTACCGCCGTCATGATCGTCGGCCACGTGACCAAGGATGGCGCCATCGCCGGGCCAAAACTGCTCGAGCATCTGGTCGACACAGTGCTGTATTTCGACGCCGATGCCGGCAGCCGCTACCGCATGCTGCGTGCCACCAAGAATCGCTTCGGCCCGGTCAACGAGCTGGGTTTCTTCGCCATGTCGGAAGCGGGCCTGCGCGAAGTGAAAAACCCTTCGGCCATTTTTCTGTCGCGCAGTCCGCAACCGGTGCCGGGGAGCCTGGTGATGGTGGCGCGCGATGGCGGCCGGCCGCTGCTCATCGAAGTGCAGGCGCTGGTCGATCGCACGCGCTTTGCCGCGCCGCGGCGTGTGGCCCAGGGCGTGGATGCCAATCGGGTGGCCATGTTGCTCGCCGTCATGAGCCGGCATGCCGAGATTTCCCTGAGCGAGCACGATGTCTACGTCAATCTGGTCGGCGGCCTCGAGATCGGCGAGACCGCGACCGATCTGCCCCTGGCACTGGCCCTGGTCTCGAGCCTGCGCAACGTGGCCCTGCCGGCTACCCTGGTGGCGTTCGGCGAACTGGGCCTGACCGGCGAGGTGCGCCCAGTCCCGTATGGCGAAGAGCGGCTACGCGAGCTGCACAAGCAGGGCTACCGGCGCGCCGTCGTGCCGCGCGCCAACGCGCCGCGTGGCGGCGTCGAGGGTCTGGAACTGCTGCCGGTTTCGACACTGGCCGAGGCGCTCAGCGCGGCCTTTCAATTGCCGTCCTGACCAGTCACTCGCTGACGGTGCGCACCGGTATCGTGCGCACGCGCACGGTGCGGATCGTGTTGTCGCTGATCTGCAGCACTTCGAATTCAAGCTGACCGATGCGCAGCGAGGTGCCGGCCTCCGGGATATTCTCAAACTTTTCCAGCAGCAGGCCGTTGAGCGTCTTGGGTCCCAGATCCGGCAACTGCCAGCCGAGGGCACGATTGAGGGCGCGAATGGTCGCGCTGGCGTTTATCAACCAGGCGCCGCTGGCGTCGCGCTGCACATCCTTGTGGCTCAGCCCACTCGGATCGCTGGTGAACTCGCCCACGATCTCTTCCAGCAGGTCTTCGAGCGTGACCAGTCCCTCGATATCGCCGTATTCATTGACGACAAAGGCGTGGCGGCGGCGGGTGCGCTGAAACTGCGCCAGCTGCTGCATCAGGGAAGTGCCGTCGGGCACGAAATAGGGCTCGCGCGCGCCCGCCAGTTCGATCAGTCGCTCACGGGTCAGGGAGCCGCGGGCAAATTCCTGCGCGGTGCGCTTCATATGCAGGATGCCGATGAGGTTGTCGAGTTCGCCGTCGTACACCGGCAGGCGCGTGTGCGGCGTCTGGCGCAGGCGCTCCAGGACATCCTCCCAGTCGCCTGAAATATCAACACCGGCGATGTCCTGGCGCGGAATCATGATGTCGTTGACCGTCACCCGCTCCAGATCGAGAATCGAGAGCAGCATCTGTCGATGCCGCGCAGGCACCAGCGGACTCGCCTCGGCAACCACGGTACGCAGCTCGTCGGCGCTCAGGGCATTGCTGCCCCGGCTGGCGCCCTGGACACCGAACAGGCGCAGGAATCCATAGGCCGCACGATTGGTGAACCACAGCACCGGCGAGGTGATCCACAGCAGCCCGCGATAGATGAAGGCCGAGCCCAGCGCCACCGATTCGTTATGCAGTGCCGCGTAAATCTTTGGCGCCAGTTCGCAGAAGATGATGATCACGACGGTGAGCACGCTCATCGCGGCCGGCAGTGCATAGCGATGCCCGGCACGCAGCGCCAGCAGGGTCGCGACCGTGGATGCGGCCACGCTGGCCAGCGCCAGGATCACCAGGTTGGCGCCCAGCCACTGGTCGGGCTTGGCGAGCAGGCGCTCGAGCATGCGCGCGCGGCGCTCGCCGGCAGCGGCCCGGGTGCGGATGCGATAGCGATTGACCGAGAGCATCGCCACTTCGGTGCCCGATGAGAAGGCGATGACCACCAGCAGGCTCAGCAGCGTGACCACCAGTACGACCGTGGGAGCGGTATCCAAGCATTCACCAGGTTTTGGGGCAGAGGGCCCCTAGCATAGCTTGCGCGGCCCGTCGATGAAGGTGCCGTATAATCAGCGCATGTTTGACCAACTATCCGGGCGCCTGGGGAAGGCTGTCGCTGCGCTGCGTGGTCGCGGCCGGCTGACTGAAGAGAACATTGCCGAGACGCTGCGCGAAGTGCGCATCGCCCTGCTCGAGGCGGATGTCGCCTTGCCGGTCGTCAAGAGCTTCATCGAAGCGGCGCGCGCGCGCGCCGTGGGTGCGGAAGTCGCCGCCAGCCTGAGTCCCGGCCAGGCCCTGATTGGCATCCTGCACCGCGAGCTCACGCGCGTGCTGGGGGGCAGCGCCGCGGGCTTCGCGCTCAATGTGACGCCCCCGCTGGTGGTGCTGCTGGCAGGCCTGCAGGGCGCGGGCAAGACCACCACGGCCGCCAAGCTGGCGCGCTGGCTGATCGAAACCCACCGCAAGCGCGTACTGCTGGTGAGCACCGATGTGCGCCGGCCGGCGGCCATTCTGCAGCTCGAGCGGCTGGCGGCGCAGGTAAAGGCGGATTTCTTCGCGGTACCGCCCGGGGCTCCGCCGGCCGCAATTGCCAGTGCCGCGCTCGAGCAGGCGCGCCGCGGCGTCTACGACGCGCTCATCGTCGACACCGCGGGACGCCTGCACGTGGATGCTGAGCTGATGGCCGAGGCGCAGGCCATAGACACCGCGATCGGCGCCCACCAGCGTTTGTTCGTGGTCGACGCCATGGCCGGCCAGGATGCGCTCAATGCCGCGCGCGCCTTCAGCGCGGCTCTCGAACTCACCGGCATCATTCTCACCAAGGCCGATGGCGATGCGCGCGGCGGCGTGGCGCTCTCGGTGCGCGAGCTGACCGGCAAGCCGATCGTATTCCTGGGGGTAGGCGAGAAGAGTGAGGCGCTGGAAGCCTTTGACCCCGAGCGCATGGCGCAACGCATCCTGGGCATGGGTGATGTGGTCGCGCTGGTGGAATCGGTGCAGCGCAACATTGACGTCGGCGAGGCGGAGCGCCTGGCGCGCAAAGTTGCTGGCGGGAAGAAATTCGATTTCGCCGACCTGCGCTCGCAACTGGAACAGGTACGCCGCATGGGCGGCATGAGCGCGGTCATGGACAAGCTCCCCACCCAGCTGGCAGGCAAGCAGCTGGCCGGCAAGGGGATGGCTCCCGAACAGGCCGATGTGCAGGTGCGTCGCCAGATCGCCATGATCGATTCCATGACCCTGGGTGAGAGGCGGGTGCCCGCCATCATTGACGGCTCGCGCCGTCGCCGCATCGCCCGGGGGGCGGGTGTCCAGGTGCAGGACGTGAACCGCCTCTTGAAGCAGTTTCTGGACATGCAGCGCATGATGAAGCAGCTCAAGGGCGGGCCGCTGCGGCGGCTCCTGGGCGGCCTGAAAACAGGGCTTTAAGTCTGGCGGCGCTTTGCGTAGAATCCGCGCTCTTTTTTCGGCCCGGAACCCCTGCAATTATGGTCACTATTCGTCTGACGCGCCGCGGCGCCAAGAACCAGCCCTTCTACCATGTGGTCGTCACGGACAGCCGTAAGCGCCAGGGCGGTTCCAGCCTCGAGCAGGTTGGCTATTTCAACCCGGTTTCGCGTGGCAAGGAAGTGCGCCTGAAGCTGGAAATCGGCCGTATCGATCACTGGATCGGCAAGGGCGCACAGCAGTCGGCCAGGGTGCGCACGCTGGTGGACGGGTATCGCAAGCAGGCCGCGGCCTAAAGGCCACGCACGGGCCCAGGCCATGGCCCAGGCAATGGCTGCGGGTGAGCCGCCCCAGGTCGTACTCGGGCGCATTCTGGGCGCCCACGGTGTGCGCGGCTGGGTCAAGGTGGTTTCGTACACCGAACCGGCTGACAATCTGCTTCGGTATCGCTCCTGGGTATTGGCCGGCGAGGGGGCGCCCGGGCGCGAATTCGTAGTGCGCGATGGCGAATTTGATGGCCGATGGGTGCGTGCCGCCTTCGAGGGTGTCACCGATCGGGATGCCGCCGAAGCGCTGCGCGGCCTGAATATAGAGGTGGCGCGTGCGGCGTTGCCGCCCACCGGCAAGCGGGAGCATTACCGCGAGGATCTGTTGGGGCTCAAGGTGAGCAATCTGGCCGGCACCGTGCTCGGACAGGTCAGTCACTTTCTGGATGCGCCCGCCGCCCCGGTCATGGTGGTGCGAGGCGAGCGCGAGCACTGGATACCAGCCGCGCCCCCGCATCTGGTGAGGGTGCAGCTGGCGCAGGGCGAGATTGTGGTGGATTGGCCAGATGAGATTTAGCCAGTCATGCACATAGAGGTGGTCACCCTGTTCCCGGAAATGATCCGGGACGCGCTGCGCCACGGTGTGCTCGGGCGCGCGTTGCAGCGCGGGCTGCTGCAGGTGGGCACCGAGGATCCGCGGGCCCACACCAGCGACGTGCACCGCACGGTGGACGATCGGCCCTATGGCGGCGGTCCGGGCATGGTGATGAAGCCTGAGCCGCTGTGCGCGGCGATCGGCGCTGCGCGCGCGCGGTTGCCGGGCGGCAGCGTGACGATTGCGTTGTCCGCGCAGGGCGCGGTGCTGACGCAGGAGCGCCTGCGTGGGCTGTGCGCGGCGAACGGCCTGCTGCTGGTTGCCGGGCGCTACGAGGGTATCGATGAGCGGGTGCTGATCAGCGAGGTCGATCTCGAGCTCTCAATCGGCGATTATGTGCTCTCGGGCGGTGAGCTGCCGGTGCTGGTGCTGATTGACGCGCTGGCGCGCCTGCTCCCCGGGGTACTGGGCGATGAGCGATCTGCGCAGCAGGAGTCCTTCAGCGCCGGGTTGCTCGATTGGCCGCACTACACGCGGCCGGAAGAATATGCTGGCCTGCGGGTGCCGGCGGTGCTGCTGTCGGGCGATCATGCGGCCATTGACCGCTGGCGTCTCAAGCAGGCCCTGGGCCGCAGCTGGCAACGCCGGCCAGAGCTGCTGGCGGGCAAAGAGTTGGATGCGCAGCGCGCGGCGTTGTTGCAGGAATTTATGAGCGAAGCAGGAAACGAGCCATGAGCAATATTATTCAGACCCTGGAAGCCGAGCGCATCACGCGCAAGGTGCCCGATTTCAATCCCGGCGACACCGTGGTCGTGCAGGTCAAGGTGGTTGAAGGTGATCGCGAGCGGGTCCAGGCCTTCGAAGGGGTCGTGATCGCCATCTCCAATCGTGGCTTCAATTCCTCCTTCACGGTGCGCAAGATCTCGCACGGCGAAGGCGTGGAGCGCACCTTCCAGACCCACAGCCCGACCATCAGCGACATCAGCGTCAAGCGTCGCGGCAATGTGCGGCGCGCCAAGCTTTATTACCTGCGCGATCGTGCCGGTAAGTCGGCGCGCATCGAAGAAAAGGTCTAAGTACGCTGCGCCGGTTCTTCCGCGGGGTATGGCACGGGCTCGACCTGCTGCGCCGTGTGCTGCACCTGTTGTTGCTGCTGCTGATCCTGGGGCTGCTGATCGCGGTGCTGCGCCAGGCGCTGCCGCGCTTGCCCGAGCGCGGTGCGCTGGTCATCCACCCCAGTGGTGAGTTGACCGAACAGCTGGCGGGCGAGCCGGTGGAGCGGGCCATCAGCGAGGCACAGGGGCAGGGCGCGCCGCAGACCCTGCTGTGGGACCTGACCCGCGCCATCCGTGCGGCCGCCCACGATAAACGCATCCAGGCGCTGCTCATCGAGACCGATGATCTGTCCGCCGCCGGGCAGGTCAAGCTCGAAGAGCTGTCGGCCGCCATCGCGGAGTTTCGTGGTGCCGGCAAGAAAGTGGTCGCTCACGGCAGCTATTTTCTCAAGCACCAGTATTACCTCGCCGCGCAGGCTGACGAGGTCTACCTCGATCCTTTCGGCTTCGTGCTGCTCGATGGCTATGATCGGTATCGCATGTTCTTCAAGAACGCGCTCGACAAGCTCGCCATCGACGTGCACCTGATTCGCGCCGGCAAGTTCAAGAGTGCCGGCGAACCCTTCGTGCGCAGCGATATGTCGGCCGAAGACAAGCAGGAAAGCAGCGTTTATCTGCAGGCACTGTGGCAGGGCTATCGCAATAGCGTCGCTGCTGCGCGCCACCTGGATCCCACGGCGCTGAACGGCTACGCCAATGACTATGCGGCGGCGCTCAGCCGGGCGGGCGGCGACACCGCGCAGGTGGCGCTGCAGGCGCACCTGGTCACCGCCCTGCGTACCGGGGCGGAGGTGGAGCAGCGGCTGGTTGAACTGGTCGGCAGCGATGAATCGCGGCACAGCTTTCGCGCCGTGCAGCTCGATGATTACCTGCGCGTCCTGAGCGTCGTCGAGCGACGTGCTCACCATGCTGGCGGAGCGATCGGCGTGGTGCTCGCCAGCGGTGAAATTCTGGACGGCGATCAACCGCCCGGCACGATCGGTGGCGAATCCACGGCCGCGCTGCTGCGGCGCGCGCGCGATGATGAGGATATCAAGGCGGTCGTGCTGCGGGTCGACAGCCCGGGTGGCAGTGTGCTGGCCTCGGAACAGATCTATCGGGAAGTGCGCGCGCTGCGCGCCGCCGGCAAGCCGGTGGTGGCATCGATGGGCGATGTGGCGGCCTCCGGTGGTTATTACATTGCTGCCCCTGCGGATGAAATCCTGGCGAGTGCCAATACCATCACCGGTTCCATCGGGGTGTTCGCCACCGTGCCCACCTTTGATCGCACGCTGGCAAAACTGGGCGTGCAGGTCGATGGCGTGGGCACGACCGCGCTCTCGGGCCTCATGCGCCTCGATCGCCCGCTGCAGCCACAGACGGAGGCGATGCTGCAGGCCGCGGTTGATCACACCTATGGACAATTCCTGCAGCGGGTTGCCGACGGCCGGCGCAAGACCAGCGCGGCGGTGGACGCCATTGCGCAGGGCCGCGTCTGGGCGGGCACTGATGCCCGGCGTCTGGGCCTGATCGATGGTATCGGCAATTACCAGCAGGCCCTGCGGGCGGCGGCGCGGCGCGCGCGCTTGGGCAGCGACTACGAAGTGCGATTGATCGAGCCCGACCTGTCGCTGACGCAGCAGTTGCTGCTCAACATGCGCAGCTCCCTGGTCAGGCTGCTGCGCGCCGTCGGTGTGAATTCGGCACTGAGCTCGAGGCTGCCGGGCATGCCGCTGACTGCACCACTCAAGCCTGTGCAACGCGAGCTGCAGCGCTGGCAGCGCTTCGCCACTACCCAGCGCAGTTACGCCTATTGCTTTTGCACCGTGGAGTGAGCTCTCAAGCCCGCCGCGGCGGCGCTCAGGCGCCGAGCTGCACGCTGAGCATGCTGATCGCTCCAAGATCAATGCCGTCGATCGGGATCGACACCACATCGTCGCCCGACTGCAGGCCCAGCACGTACAGCAACGGCAGATAGTGTTCCGCAGTGGGCACGCAGAGCCGCGCGGCGCTGCCCATGGCCTGATAGTCGATCAGGGTCTCGTGATCGCCCGCCAGCACGGCGGCGCGTACCGCGTCGTTGAACTCACTCGCCCACGCCAACGCCGGCGCCGCAGCACTGCTTTGCAGGGCGCGCAGATTGTGCACCACATTGCCGCTGCCGATTATCAGCACGCCCGCATCGCGCAACCCGTTCAGGTGGCGCCCGAGCTGATAGTGCGCGCGCGGCGCCAGCTTGGCGTCTATTGACAGCTGTATGGTGGGGATATCGGCGGCCGGATACATATATCGCAGCACTGACCAGCTGCCGTGATCCAGGCCCCACTCCGTATCGGCGCGCACCTGGGTGGGTGCTAGCAGCTCCTGTACCCGCGCGGCCAGGGCCGCGTCGCCTCGCGCCGGGTACTGCAGTTCGTACAGCGCCGCCGGGAAGCCGTAAAAATCGTGGATGGTGGCCGGCTGCGCCGCAGTCGTCACCGCCGTGCCATCGGTATACCAATGAGCGGACACGACGACGATCGCGCGTGGCCGCGGCAGCGTGCGCCCCAGCTGTTCCCATGCCGCCGTGTAGCGACTGGGCTCGATCGCCTGCATGGGTGAGCCGTGACCGATGAACAGTGCCGGCTGTCGCGGCCTCATGCGCCGAGCAACTCTCGCCATTGCCGCTCGGAAAATTCAATGTGCCAAAACCCTGCGGTCGGCAGGCTTTGGTCGGCGTGCCGTGCAGCCAGCTGTCCGCCCCACTCACTCAGCCCCGGGTTGTGTCCGACGATCATCAGTCGGTCGACAGATCCACGCCGGGCCTGCGCGACGCCGCGCAACACCGGCGGCGTCGCCAGATAGAGCTCCGGCACTTCGTGCAGGGCGTGCGCATCAAGCCTGAGCGCCTTGGCAATCAGCATAGCGGTGGCAGCGGCGCGTGCCGCCGGGCTGTAGAGCAGCCGTTGTGGTTGCCAGGGCAGGGCCGCCAGTCGCGCGGCGGCCGCCAGCGCGGCGTCGCGACCAGCGGGGGTGAGCGGTCGCTCAAAATCGCCGCCGTCCAGTGCGGCGGGTTCGGCTTCGGCGTGGCGCAGCAGCAGCAGTTCGTACATCGATCGCTTACCACATCATGCCAGTCTGCAAGCGCGCAGCCTCGGACATCATCGACTGGCTCCAGGGCGGATCGAACACCAGCTGCACCTCGGCCTTGCGCACGGTGGGGATCAACTCGACCTTGGCGCGCACATCCTGCACCAGTACTTCGCCCATGCCGCAGCCCGGGGCGGTGAGCGTCATGTCGACGCGCACGTCGCGCGTGCCATCCTCGTTGGCGATCACCTGGCACTCGTACACGAGGCCCAGATCGACAATGTTGATGGGAATTTCCGGATCGTAAATGCTGCGCATCTGCTGCCAGGCGAGCTCGCGCACATCATCGGCGGTGGCATCGGGCGGCAGCGCCGGGGCGGTCACCGATTCCTTGCCGATGGCGTCGCCGTTCTCGCCGGCAATGCGATACAGATTGCCTTCGATATAGAGCGTGAAGCTGCCCCCCAGAGCCTGGGTGATATAACCGGCCAGGCCGCTCTTGAGCGTAATGGGCGTACCGGCCGGCACCATCACCGCTTCGACATCGCGGCTCAGCACCACCGGTTCGTTCTCGTAGCCGCGCGAACTCATTCGGTCGATACCGCCGCCGGCGCCGGCACGTGGCTCGCAGCGCTGGCGCCGGCAGCGCGCTGCTCCAGGGCCGCGTTCAGCGTGTGCCAGCACAGGCTCGCGCACTTCACGCGGGCCGGAAACTCACGCACCCCCGCGAGTGCCATGAGCTTGCCCAGCGGGCGCTGCGGCGCCTGCTGACCATCGGTCAGCAGGGCGTGCACGTCGTGATAGAGCGTGGCCACGTCCGCCAGGCTCTTGCCGGTGACGGCTTCGCTCATCATGGAGGCCGAAGCCACCGAGATCGCGCAGCCCTGGCCGTTGAAGCGGATCTCGCTCAGCGTGTCGCCCGTTACGCGCAGTGTCAGGCTGAGCGAGTCACCGCACAGCGGGTTGTGACCCACGGCCGCGGCATCGGCCGGTTCAAGCCGGCCAAAATTGCGCGGGCTGCGGTTGTGATCGAGGATCACATCGCGGTACAGATCACGGGTGTCCATCAGCCGAACACCTCGCGCACCCGCGCCAGCGCGGCGACCAGCCGCTCAACGTCCGCGCTGGTGTTGTAACAGGCGAACGAGGCGCGGGCGGTGGCCGCCAGTCCGAAGTAGGTCATGGCCGGCATGGCACAGTGGTGGCCGGTGCGGATGGCAACGCCGTCGGCATCGAGTATCGTGCCGATGTCATGCGGATGCACGCCATCGAGCGTAAAGGAAATCACCGCGCTCTTGTCGCGCGCCGTGCCGACGATGCGCACTCCTGGCAGCGCCTGCAGCGCCGCGGTGGCGTGCGTCAGCAGCTGCTGCTCGTGCCGGCATACCGCTGCGCGATCCAGGCTGTCCAGGTAGTCGAGCGCCGCGCCCAGGCCGATCGCGCCGGAAATATTCGGCGTGCCGGCCTCGAATTTCCAGGGCAGCGCGTTGTAGGTGCTGCTCTCGATCGCCACGGTCAGGATCATATCGCCGCCACCCTGCCAGGGCGGCATGGCCGCGAGCAGGGCCTCGCGCCCATAGAGCACACCGATACCGGTGGGGCCGTAGATCTTGTGGCCCGAGAAGGCGTAGAAGTCGCAGTCGAGCGCCTGCACATCGACGCCCTGGTGCGCAATGGCCTGCGCCCCGTCGACCAGCACCGGTATGCCGCGCTTGTGCGCGAGCGCAATGATCTCGGTGACCGGCAGCACCGTGCCCAGCGCATTGGAGACCTGTGCGACCGCGACCATTCGCGTCCGTTCATTGAGCAGCGCCGTGAAGCCCGCAAGATCCAGTTCGCCGGCAGCAGTAAGCGGCGCGGCCACCAGCCGTGCACCGCGCACCGCGCAGGCCATCTGCCAGGGCACGATGTTGGCGTGGTGTTCGAGGTGTGTGATCAGCACCTCATCGCCGGCGCCCAGATTTGCATGACCCCAGGACTGCGCTACCAGGTTGATGGCCTCGGTGGTGCCGCGCGTGAAGACGATCTCACTGGTCGAGCGCGCATTGATGAAGCGGCGCACCGTTTCACGTGCAGCTTCGAAGGCGGCCGTGGCTGCCTGGCTGAGGCCGTGCACGCCGCGGTGCACATTGGCATGCGTGGTGGTGGCATAGGTATTGATCGCACTGAGCACGGCGCGTGGCTGCTGCGCCGAGGCGGCACTGTCCAGGTATACCAGCGGTCGGCCGTTCAGTTCGCGCGCCAGGATCGGAAAATCGGCGCGCACGCGCTCAGGGATCAGGGCACCGCTGCGATCCAGGTACTCATTGCCCGCGAGCGGCTGTGGAGCGTTCACTGCAATAGCTCCGGCGCGGGCGCAGCGCTCAGGCGCGCGGCCGCCAGCCGCTGCGCGTCGCGGCGCAGCGCTGCGGGTTCCAGGGATTTGAGCACCTCGCCCAGAAAGGCCCAATGCAGCAGCGCCCGCGCTTCATCAGCGCCCAGTCCGCGTGACAACAGGTAGAACAGCAGATCATCATCTAGCCTGCCGGTCGTGGCGCCGTGCCGGGCCTGGATGTCGTCGGTGTTGATGGTCAGTTGTGGACGCAGATCGACCTCGGCGCCCACGCCATCGACCAGGCCGCGCAACGACTGCGTCACCTTCGCGCCCCGCGCCAGGGCGCTGACCCGGGTGTCGGCGTTGCAGGCGATGCGCGCCTGCCCGCTGGCGATGGCGCGAAACAGCTGCTCGCTGCGCGTGCCGGCGGCCTGGTGCAGGACGGTAAGCATGGTGTCATTGACCTGGCGCTCACTGCCGGCAGCCAGTGCCCGCCAATCCAGCGCGGCATCGCGGCCCTGCAGCTGCACTTCGGCGGTCGAGCGTGATGTGCCACCGCCCACGGCGATCTGCTGCAGCCGGTAGCTGGCGTAATCCTGCAGGCGCGCATGCAGGTTGTCGAGCAGCACCATCTGCGGATCCACCGCCAGCAGGCGCTGATGAACCAGCGTGGCGCTCGTCGCGAGCGCCAGGTTCACACGTACACAAGCGAAGCCACCGGCAGCGCCGCCGCCCAGATGGCGTTCGATCAGATGGCAGCCGACGCCCGGAGCCACGCTCACTGCCAGGTCCAGATAGTTGGCGCCAGTGGTTGGCGAAGTGAATGAAATGATTTCCAGGGACAGCGGCTCGCTGACTCGTAAAGTCAGCGCTGCCGGCGCAAACAGGGTGGCGATGAGTCCCAGGCGCTCGTCGCTCGGCACCGCGCTCTCGGCAGTCGCGGCGACTTCACTGCGCGGCTGTTCGGCGCTGCCAACCGTCAGCTGTTGCAGCCTCCCGGGGGCGCTGCCCAGATCGTTGCGCACCTGGCCGTCGACCAGCACCAGGCGATCGAAGCCTGGCAACGGTGCGGGCAGATCGGCCGCAGTGAGCACGCTGGCAGCAGGCACGGGCCCCACCGCGGCACTGACACTCGCGCCGGGCGGCAGGAAACTCGGGATCTTGTCGAGCGCGCGCAGATTGGCGTGGCGCCAGTTCTCCTCGGCACGACCCGGCAAGCCGCGACTTTGCAGACTGCGGGCGGCTGCCTGGCGCGCGGCGCCGACGCCTGCGCCCAGGCTCGCGAACTCCTCGAGCATGCGCTGCAGGGCACTCATGCAGCTGACTGCTCTTCCAGCAACCAGTCGTAGCCGCGACGCTCCAGCTCGAGCGCCAGTTCGCGATCGCCGCTGCGCAGGATGCGTCCACGCGCCAGCACGTGCACGCGATCGGGAATCACGTAATCGAGCAGGCGCTGATAGTGGGTGACCAGAACCACCGAACGCTCGGGCGAACGCAGTGAATTGATGCCGCGCCCCACGATCTTCAGGGCATCGATATCGAGCCCCGAATCGGTCTCGTCGAGCAGCGCCAGGCGCGGTTCCATCACCAGCATCTGCAGCACTTCATTGCGCTTCTTCTCGCCGCCCGAGAAACCTTCGTTGACGCCACGCGTGAGCAGGTTCTCATCCATCTGCATGGTGCGCATCTGGGCGCGCACCGCGTTCAGGAAATCAAAAGCGTCGATATCAGGCTCGCCGCGATGGCGGCGGCGCGCGTTGAGAGCGGCCTTGAGCAGATACGCATTGTTGACCCCGGGAATTTCCACCGGGTACTGGAAGCCCAGGAACAGGCCGGCACGGGCGCGCTCCTCGGGCGCCATGGCGAGCAGATCGGCACCATCGAAGCGCGCGCTGCCACCGGTGACCTGGTATCCCGGGCGGCCGGCCAGCACATGTGCCAGCGTGCTCTTGCCCGAGCCGTTGGGGCCCATGATGGCGTGCACTTCACCTGCGGGCACTGTCAGGTTCACGCCGTGCAAGACCGGTGTACCGGCGACGCTGACGCGCAGATCATCGACCTGCAACACGGGGGTGCTCATCCGACCGCTCCTTCCAGCGTGACCGCCAGGAGATTTTGTGCCTCGACGGCGAACTCCATGGGCAGTTCCTTGAAAACTTCACGGCAAAAGCCGCTGACAATCATATTGACTGCATCTTCGGTGCCCAAGCCGCGTTGCTGGCAGTAGAACAGCTGGTCTTCACTGATGCGTGAGGTGCTGGCCTCGTGCTCCACCGTGGCCAGCGGATTGCGGCTCTCGATATAGGGGTAGGTGTGTGCCCCGCAATGCGCACCCAGCAGCAGCGAGTCGCACTGGGTGTGATTGCGGGCGCCGCGTGCCGAGGGCATGATTTTCACCAGTCCGCGATAGGCGTTCTGGCCGTGGCCGGCCGAGATGCCTTTGGAGACGATGGTGCTGCGGCTGTTGGCGCCGATGTGAATCATCTTGGTGCCGGTGTCGGCCTGCTGGTAATTGTTGGCAGTCGCGACCGAATAGAATTCACCGACCGAATTTTCCCCGCGCAACACGCAGCTGGGGTATTTCCAGGTGATCGCCGAGCCGGTCTCGACCTGGGTCCAGGAGATGCGCGAATTGCGGCCGCGGCACTCGCCGCGCTTGGTGACGAAGTTGAAGATGCCGCCGCGCCCCTGTTCATCGCCGGGATACCAGTTCTGCACGGTTGAATACTTGATCTGCGCATCATCGAGCGCCACCAGTTCGACCACGGCGGCGTGCAGCTGGTTCTCATCGCGCATCGGCGCAGTGCAGCCTTCCAGGTAGCTGACGTGGCTGCCGGCGTCGGCGATGATCAGCGTGCGCTCGAACTGTCCGGTATTGGCGGCATTGATTCGAAAGTAGGTCGACAGTTCCATCGGACAGCGCACGCCGGGCGGTATGTATACAAAGGAGCCATCGGTAAACACCGCGGAATTGAGCGTGGCGTAGAAGTTATCCGTGTAGGGCACCACCGTGCCCAGGTAGCGCTCGATCAGCTGCGGATGATTCTGCACCGCCTCGGAGAACGGGCAAAAGATGACGCCCGCGGCGGCCAGCCGTTCCTTGAAAGTCGTGGCGACCGAAACGCTGTCGAAGACCGCATCGACCGCCACCCCGGCGAGTCGCGCCCGTTCGTGCAGCGGCACGCCGAGCTTGGCGTAAGTGGCCAGCAGCTTGGGATCGACCTCGTCCAGACTGCGCGGTGCATTGCCCTTGGGCTTGGGCGCCGAGTAATAGGAAATCGCACTGTAGTCGATGGGTTGGTAATGAATCTGGGCCCAGTGCGGCTCACGCATCGTGCGCCAGTGGGCAAGAGCCCGCAGCCGCCAGTCGAGCATGAATTGCGGCTCACGCTTCTTGGCCGAAATCAGCCGTACTACCGACTCATCGAGCCCCGGCGGCACGGTATCGCTGTCGATATCCGTGACGAAGCCGTGCTGGTAGCCGCGATTGAGCAGCGCGGTAATTTCCGGGTTGCTGGAGTTCACGTGTTCTCCCCCCGGTTGGCGCGCAGCTGGCGCTCGAGCGCAGCGAAGCGCGTGCTGCCGGCATTCAGCCCGGCCAGTTCCACCAGCGAGATTTCCTGCAGGGAACGGCGAATGGCCAGATTGACGCGTTGCCAGGCCCGGCCGACGCCGCAGGTGCTTTCGATTCCGCAACTGTGGGAGAGCCGGGCACACTCGGTCAGCGCCATGGGGCCCTCCAGCGCATCGAGAATCTGTGCGGCGCTGATCTGGGCCGCCGGGCGCGCCAGGCGGTAGCCGCCCCGCAAGCCGCGCGTGGAGGTCACCAGCGCACAGCCGTGCAGCTGTTTGAGCAGCTTGCTCACCGTGGCGGCTCCCAGGTGCGTCTGGGCCGCCAGCTGAGCCGCGGTCAGCTGGCGCTCGGGTTCGGCCGCGAGCCGGGCCAGCAGCACGGTCGCGTAGTCGGTCAGTTTGCTGATTCGCAGCATGGCAACTCCAATGTAGGACTAGTTTAGTACTAATTGCTCCTGGGTTAAAGACCTTTGCTATGCTTGCGGCCCAATTTGGAGGCAGGCGCATGAGTGTGGAAAGTCTGGAAAGCATAGCGGCAGCAATGGTTGCTCCCGGCAAGGGAATTCTGGCAGCCGATGAGAGCTCCGGAACCATCAAGAAGCGGTTTGACAAGATCGGGCTGGAATCCACCGAGGAAAGCCGGCGGACCTATCGCGAACTGCTGTTCACCACGCCTGATATGGCGAAGTCGATCAGTGGCGTGATTTTTTACGACGAGACCCTGCGCCAGAAGACACAGGCTGGCGTGCCCTTCGCCAGGCACCTGGCCGCGCTCGGCGTGGTGGCTGGCATCAAGGTCGACGCGGGCGCCAAGCCGCTGGCGGGTTTTGCCAACGAGACCATCACTGAAGGGCTCGACGGACTGCGCGAGCGCCTGATCGAGTATTACGCGCTGGGCGCACGCTTTGCCAAGTGGCGCGCTGTCATTGACATCGGCGCAGGCTTCCCGACCGCCTATGCGATCCACGCCAATGCGCATGCGCTGGCGCGCTATGCGGCCCTGTGCCAGGAACAGAAGATCGTGCCGATCGTCGAACCCGAAGTGTTGATGGATGGCGCGCATACGCTCGAGCGATGCGAGGAAGTGAGCGGCGCGGTACTGGCGGAAACTTTCGCGCAGCTGGGCGCGGCGCGAGTGCGGCTGGAAGGCATGATTCTCAAACCCAACATGGTGATCTCCGGCAAGCAATGCCCGCAACGCGCGGCGCCCGAACAGGTGGCGGCGGCGACTATTCGTTGCCTGAAGCGCTACGTGCCTGGCGCTGTACCTGGCATCGCCTTTTTGTCAGGCGGGCAGTCGCCGGCGGAAGCCGCGCTGCACCTCTCGCTGATGAACGCCAACAAAGCACTACCGTGGCAATTGACCTTCAGCTATGGACGGGCCCTGCAGGATGCGGCCCTGACCGCCTGGGGCGGGAAGAGCGCCAATGCGGCAGCGGGCCAGCGCGAATTTGCCCGTTGGGCGCGCATGAACGCCCTGGCGCGCGGCGGCAGCTACCAGGCAGGCATGGAACTGCAGGCGGCCTGATGCCCGACGCCAGCGCTGCGGGCGACGTCATTGTCGAGGTCCGCGGCGTCATTTACGCCATCGGCGGTCGTACGATCTTCGATGGCCTGGATCTGCAGGCGCGGCGCGGGGAAATCACCGCCGTCATGGGGCCAAGCGGCACCGGCAAGACGACGCTGCTGCGGCTGCTGATGGGTGCGATCGCACCGAAGCGCGGGCAGGTGAGCGTGTTCGGTGAGGATATCGGCGCGCTTGATCGGCGTGGCCTGTACGCCCTGCGACGGCGCGTGGGCATGCTGTTCCAGAATGGCGCCTTGCTCACTGACCTGAGCGTCTTCGAAAACGTGGCATTTCCGCTGCGTGAACACAGCCGCTTGCCTGAACCGCTGTTGCGCCGCCTGGTACTCATGAAGCTGCAGGCGGTGGGTTTGCGCGGTGCGGCTGACCTGCCCACCAGCGCCCTCTCGGGCGGCATGGCGCGCCGCGTGGCGCTGGCGCGGGCGATCGTCATGGATCCGGAGTTGCTGATTTATGACGAACCGTTTGTCGGCCTCGACCCGATTTCCCTCGGCGTCATCCTGCGCCTGATCCAGTCGCTGAACGCCACGCTCGGCATCAGCAGCATAGTGGTGACGCACGATGTCCGGGAAATCAGCAGCATCGCGCACCACAGCTTCCTGCTGGCCGGTGGCAAGGTGGTGGCCACCGGCAGTCCGGCCGAGTTGCGCGCCGCGGATGCGCCGGTGGTCAACCAGTTCATGAACGGATTGCCTGATGGCCCGGTGCCGTTCCATGTGCCGGCGGTCGACTATCGCGAACAGTTGCTGGGCGGTGACTGGTGAGTGAGGCGCGCGCCAGATCGGTGCTGCTCGAGGCCTGCGCGCGCGCCGGGCGGATCACGCTGTTCCTGGGTCGCATCGTGGGGCAGTGCCTGCCCGCGCTGCGTCGACCGCGCCTGCTGGTGCGCCAGGTCTACAATGCCGGCGCGCGCTCGCTGGTAATCATCATGCTGTGCGGCCTGTTTGTCGGCATGGTGCTGGCGCTGCAGGGCTATGATCTGCTGCAGCGCTTTGGCTCTGAATCGGCCCTCGGGGTGGCAGCCGCGCTCGGACTCATCAAGGAGCTCGGGCCGGTCATCACGGCGCTACTGTTCGCGGGTCGCGCCGGCACGGCCCTGGCTTCGGAAATCGGACTGATGCGCGCCACCGACCAGCTCAACGCCATGGAGATGATGGCGGTCGATCCGGTGCGCCACGTGGTGGCGCCGCGCTTCCTGGGTGGCATCATTGCCGTGCCGCTGCTGACCGCGATTTTCGATGTCATCGGCATATTCGGGGCGCAGCTGATCGGCGTCGGCCTGCTGGGCGTGGAATCCGGTTCCTTCTGGTCGCAGATGCAGAGTGCGGTCACGGTGCACGATGTCAATGAAGGCCTGATCAAGAGCCTGTGCTTTGGTGTGGCCTGCAGCCTGATGGCGGTCTACGAAGGTTTTCATGCTGAGCCGACGGCCGAGGGCGTGGGTCTCGCCACCACGCGCACGGTCGTGAGTTCGGCAATCTTGACGCTGCTGCTGGATTACATCCTGACCGCAGCGTTCCTGGGTTCCTGAAGGAGCAGAGATCATGAGCTACGGCAATCGCACCACCGAGATTGGCACGGGTTTATTCGTGTTGCTGGGCTTCGCGGCGCTGGCATTCCTGACCACGCAGTTGCCCGGCAGTGGCGTAAAGCTGCGCAGCGCGGCCGCCAGCATTCACGTGACGGCGCGTTTCGATAACGTCGGCGACCTCAAGGTGGGCGCACCCGTCACCATGGCGGGCGTGCGTATCGGCCGCGTCGATGCGGTGAGTTTCGATCCGGCAGAGTTCAAGGCGGTGGTCGCGCTGTCCATAGAGCGGCGTTATGACCGGATACCCGATGACAGCGACGCCGCCATCCAGACCTCGGGCCTGCTGGGCGCCAAGTACATTGGCATCGGCCCGGGCGGCGCCACAACTTTTCTGGCCGAAGGTGGTCAGATTCAGTTTACGCAGTCGGCAATCGTGCTGGAAAACCTGGTCAACAAGTTATTTGCCGGCTTTGCGGGCAAAAAGGAAACTGATGCGAAACCGTGATAGTGCAGTGCCGATGATTATGGTGATGGGCCTTGGCCTGGGCCTGGGCCTGGGCGCGGCGTGGAGTGCCCGCGCGCTCGAGACGCCGGCAGCGGCGCCAGCGCCTGCGGTCACCACCGGTGCGCAGGTGGACGACAGCGGGCCCAGCGTGCTCATCGAGAGCGCCGCCCGCGCCATGCTGGCCGAGCTCGATGCGCACCGCGGCGAATACCGGCAGAACCCGGCGCGCGTCGATGCCCTGGTTGATCGCATTCTGCTGCCATACTTTGACACCGATTACGCGGCGCGCCTGGTGCTGGCGCGGCACTGGACTACGGCGAGCGCTGAGCAGCGCCGCCGTTTCGTCGCGGCCTTCTACCACTCGTTGCTGTCCAATTACGGCACGGCGCTGGTGGATTTCTCCGGCGAGCGGCTCAAGGTGCTGCCTTTTACCGGCGATGCAGCGGCCACCACGGCCACCATTCGCACCCAGGTGCGCAAGAACGACGGCACCAATGTAGCCGTCAACTACAGTCTGCATCGCACGGTACAGGGCTGGCGCGCCTGGGACGTCATCATCGAGGGCATCAGCTACGTCAAGAGCTTTCGCGATGACTTCAATGCCCAGATTCAACAGCAGGGGGTCGATGCATTGATTGCCCGCCTTGAGCAGCAATCGGCGCGTAAGTAGCGGCCATGGGAACGGCAGTGCATTCCGGAGCAGGGACGGTTGGCGCCAACGGCACCGGCACCCTGGTTGCCGATGGCGCAGGTCGTTTCCGACTGTCGGGCGCCGCAACCGTGCCGACGGTGACGCTGTTGCGCGCTACCGGATTGCAGGCATTTGCAGCCAGCACGGGCGAAATCGTGATCGATCTGAGCGCCATCTCCCGAGTCGATAGCGCGGGCCTGGCCCTGCTGATCGACTGGCTGGCATGGGCACGGGCCGCCGGCCGCGTGTTGCGCTTCGCGTCTCCGCCCGGAGCGCTGTTGGCGCTGGCCCGCTTGAGCGATGTAGAAGCGCTGTTGGTGTGAGCCTGGCCGGGCGGCCCGTTAAGCTTGACTGCCCCTAGTTGGGCGGCGGCGCTTCTTCATCGGCAGGCAGGTCCAGGTCGCTGGCATCGACAGCGCCATCGCGCACCGCATAGTCGCGGCGCTGCAGCCAGGCGCTGCGCACGAAGGCATAAGGGTCGTAGGTACGATCGAGCAGTTCTTCCGAGTCGAGCAGCTTGGCCCGCAGTTCGGCCTTGTTGACCGCCCACAGACCCCAGCGCAGGTACGGATCGCTAAGGTAGTGGCGCACATCGCTGTAATCATCAGCCAGTTTGGCGGGCGCATCGCGCACCGTGGAGGGACCGAGCAGCGGCAGCATCAGGTACGGGCCGCTGTGTATGCCCCATTTGCCCAGTGTCTGTCCGAAGTCCTCCTGGTGACGCTCCAGGCCGGCTGGCGTGGCCGGATCAAAGAAACCCAGGCCGCACAAAGTATTGACGATCAGGCGGGTGAGATCCCGGCCGCCATCGGCGAACTTGCCCTGCAGAAGATCGTTGAGAATGGTTGTGGGGTAGCTGAGGTTGATGGCGAAATTGTCGAGCCCGGTGCGCACCGGCTGTGGCACGGTGGCGCGCCAGACCAGTGCCGTCGGTCGGAAAACGGCGCGATCGGCCGCCACGTTGAAGCGGTACATGCTGCGATTGAAGCGCTCGAACGGATCGCGCGCCTCGCGCGGCCCGGGTGGCAGCGTGGCGCAGGCGCCCAGCAATAAAACCGTCGCCAACAGCGCAATTCTGGATAGATACATAAGGTAATTTTAACACTTGCTGCGGGAGAAATCGCCGCGCGAAGCGGGTCTGTCAGGGCCGTTGTTGTTCGGCGCCGTTGCGCGTCAGTCGCTGCTCACGCAGCCAGTCGCGAATTTCCTCGAGCCGTGCGCGAAAGCGCTGGCGTTGCACCGGGGTGAGGTTGGGCGAGGCCAGCGCCAGTTCCAGCTGCTGGTTGGCAAGCGCCAGGTCGCCGTTGCTGATGTGATACTCCGACATGTAGTAATAGGCATCGCCGCTATCGCCGGCGGCACTGGCGGCCAGCGCGGTCATGCGGATCTGATCGGGCGTCGGTTGCGTGTTGTTGAAGACATCGAGCAGCAGGGCGTGCGCCTGCGTGGCGTGGCCGGTCTGCATGAGCGTATCGGCGTAGCGCACTGCCAGCGGCACATTGCGCGGGAACAGCGCCATGGAGCGCTCGAAACTGCTGAGCGCGGCCGCCGGCTGATGATCGGCCTGCAGCGCCTGGCCCAGCGAGGCATAGAGCGCGGTAATCTGCGGGTGCTTGTCGAGCAGCTCGGTGAGGGTGGCTACCGCACTGGCCGTTTTCCCGGAGCGCATCTGGGCGAGCGCCTCGCCGTAGCGTTCCGGATCACTCAGCGGCTGACGTTCCCGCTGGCGCGCGTAATACACGTTCATGTCCGTATTGGGCGAGGCCGACAGCACACGGAGTCGCTCCCGCATCCAGCCGAACAATATGGATTCATTGAGTGCGGTCGCATGCTCCTGCGTGGCGCGGGTGCGCGCCTCGGCGATACGGTCGCGCGTGACCGGATGGCTGCGCAGCAGATCGAAGGGCCCAGCGGTTTCCGACATCCCTTCGCGGCGACCCATGGCTTCAAAGAAATCAGCCATCGCGGTGGTGCGGAAGCCGGCGCCAGCCAGCAGGCCGATGCCGACGCGATCGGCCTCGGCTTCCTCGCCGCGCGTGAAATTCATGCTCTGCTGCAGCGCCACGCCCTGGCTCATGGCGATCGCGCCTTCGAGCGCCTGGCCGCCCGCGCCACTGGCCGCGCCGATCAATACAGCCGCCAGCATGGCCGCCATGGTGCCCATCGACATGCGGCTTTGCGCCAGGATGGAACGTGCCAGGTGTCTTTGCCGCACGTGCGCGGTCTCATGCGCCAGCACGCCGGCGAGATCCGATTCGGTAGCGGTAAGCAGTATCAGGCCGGCGTTGACGCAGATGAAGCCGCCATAGGTGGCAAAGGCGTTGATCTCCGAGGAGTGCACCACAAAATACTGGAAGTTCTGGTCGTCATCGCGCGCCTGGGCCGCCAGCCGCGAGCCCAGATGCTGCAAATAGTCGCTGATCTCCGGATCCTCGAGTATCAGATCCTGGCCGCGCAGCTGGCGCATGGCCATCAGGCCGATCTGGTACTCATCGCTCTTGCTGAGAATCGCGTTCTCGGGCGAGCCCATGTCGGGCAACTGGCTGGCCAGCGCACCGTTATCGCCGCCCGCGTGACCCAGGGCCGTGCCCGTGCCCGCGACCGGATCGGCAGCCTGGGCGGCCAGGGTCAGGACACAACCCAACCATGCCGCGCACAGCCGCCAACGCGCACTTCCATCTTCAACCATACGGGCAGACATCCGGGATACGACCGTGGGGCGCAACTAAAGTTGCTCGGAGGCGAAATCCACCAGGCGCGAGCGTTCGCCGCGAACCAGCGTCACGTGGCCCGAGTGAGGCCAGTCGCGGAACCGATTGACCACGTAGGTGAGCCCGGAAGTCATTTCCGTCAGGTAGGGGGTGTCGATCTGCGCGATGTTCCCCAGGGCAATCAGCTTGCTGCCAGGGCCCGCACGGGTCACGAGCGCTTTCATCTGCTTGGGCGTCAGGTTCTGCGCTTCATCGAGAATGATGTAGCGATTGAGAAAGGTGCGCCCGCGCATGAAATTGAGCGAACGGATCTTGATGCGGTTGCGCAGCAGGTCGTTGGTGGCGGCGCGCCCCCAGTGGCCGCCTTCTTCACTGCGGGTCAGAACCTCGAGATTGTCCATCAGCGCCCCCATCCAGGGCTCCATCTTTTCCTCTTCGGTGCCGGGCAGGAAGCCGATGTCCTCGCCGAGCGGTATGGTCACCCGGGTCATGATGATTTCCACGAAGCGATTGCGCTCGAGGGTCTGCGCGAGACCCGCGGCCAGCGCCAGCAGGGTCTTGCCGGTACCGGCCGGACCGAGCAGCGTCACGAAATCGATCTCCGGGTCAGTCAACAGGCTGAGTGCAAAGTTCTGCTCGCGATTGCGTGCGCTGATGCCCCATACCGCATGGCGTTCGCTGCGAAAGTCGCGCACCAGTTCGAGCGTGGCGGTGCCTTGGTGCAACTTGCGCACCACCGCCTCGATTCCATCCGGACTGTCTTCGTAAAGGAATTCGTTGACGTGCCAGTCGGCCACTGCCGGGCCCTTGAGCTCGTACCAGGTATGCTCGCCTTCCTTCCAGGAACGGATGTCGCCGCCGTGCTGCTCCCAGAAATCGGCGGGCAGCTTGCCGACGCCGGTGTACAGCACGTCGGCGTCTTCGATGGTCTTGTCGCTGTAATAATCTTCGGCGTGTACGCCCACCACCGCCGCCTTGATGCGCAGGTTGATGTCTTTGGACACCAGCACCACGCGCGCCGTCGGCTGCTGCTGCTGCAACGCCAGTGTCTGGCCCAGGATCAGGTTGTCGGCGCCGGAGCCGGGCAGGTTGTCCGGCAGGCCACTGCCCAGGGTGCTGGTCTGGAAGAACAGCCGCCCGGCCGCAGGCTGCTTGCCGTGATTGCCGCTCAGGCCCGACGGAATCAGCAGGCCGGCATCGATCTGCTCCTTGTTGACGCCGCGAATCATGTCGTCGAGAAAGCGGCTGGCCTGGCGCACGTTGCGCGACTGCTCGGACAGGCCCTTCTTGTTGGCGTCGAGTTCCTCGAGCACCACCATGGGCAGATAGACGTCGTGTTCCTCGAAGCGGAAGATCGCAGTCGGATCGTGCATCAACACGTTGGTATCCAGCACGAACAGCCGGCGTTGTTTGGTCTTCACAGGGCTTTGGCGGCCTCCAGCACCTCAGCCGCGTGGCCCGTCACCTTGAGTTTGCGCCATTCGCGGCGCAACTTGCCCAGTGCGTCGATCAGGAAAGTGCTGCGCTCGATGCCCATGACCTTGCGGCCATACATGTTCTTCATGCGGATGACGTCAAACTGCGTGCACACGGCGCCGCTCTCATCCGCCAGCAGAGCAAACTCAAAGCCGAACTTACCGCAGAATTTCTGGTGTGCGGCCAGCGTATCGCGCGAGACGCCAAACACGCGGGTGCCGGCGCGCATGAAGGCCGGCAGCAGGCGTTGAAAGTCCTGGCCCTCCAGGGTGCACCCGGGGGTGTCATCGCGCGGATAGAAATACAGCACCACGTTGTGCCCGCGCTGCGCCCGCAGGTGAAATTCTTCCTTGCCGGTCGAGGGCAGGGTGAAATCAGCCACTACCCGACCGGGCAGCGGCGCCGCCACCACTGGCACGCTCATGATTTCACTGGCTCGAGAATGGCATCGAGATTCAGCGAATCACAATAGTCCATGAATTCCTCGCGCAATTGCGACACCGGCAGCTTGCCCGGCACGTTGATGCTCATCTGCACCGCGAACATGGCGGCGCCGGTATGCGCCGCGGCGTAGCAACGGGTAGCGACTTCGCCGATATCGATGCCGCGGGCGGCGAAGAATCCCGACAACCCGGCGACGATGCCGGTCTGATCGAGGCTGACGATGTCAATCGAGTAGGGCAGCAGGTCGCGGCGGCTGGGGCGCGCATCGGTGCGCCGCAGGTGCACGCTGAGCGTGCCGTTGGCTGCCAGCCGCCCCAGTTCCGATTCGATGCGTGCCAGGGTGTGCCAGTTGCCGGTGACCAGCAGCAGCATGGCAAATTCACTGCCGAGCGCCGCCATGCGGCTCTCGGCAATGCTGCCGCCGCAATCGGTAATGACCTTGGTCAGGTCGTGCACCATGCCGGTACGATCGCTACCGATGGCGGAAATGGCCACGTGTTGCCGGCCAGGAGTAGTGGGGTCGTTCACGGGCGGAAGTGTACCGGAACCGGACTTGCTTCGGGCCACACCGCACCCGTAACATCCCGCGCCATGTTTTCAGGCAGTCTGGTTGCAATCGTAACGCCCATGCAGGGCGATGGCGCCATCGATTTTGGGGCCTGGGATCGACTGCTGGACCTGCACCTGGCCAGTGGCACTGCCGGGGTGGTCGTCGGTGGCAGCACCGGCGAGTCGGTGACCCTGAGAGAGGAAGAAGTGCTGCAGCTGCTGGCGCGTGCCCGCACCCGCCTCGACGGCCGCATGGCGCTGATCGCCGGCGTCGGTGGCAGCAGCACGGCGGGTGTTGTGGCGCGCGTCAGGCGTCTGGCCGCGAGCGGGGTCGACGCGCTGCTGGTGGTGGCGCCGGCCTACAATCGACCGACCCAGGAGGGTCTGTATCAGCATTTTGCCGCCGTTGCGGCCGCGGCGCCGGCCCCGGTGCTGCTGTACAACGTGCCGGGTCGGACAGCGGTGGACCTCCTGCCGGCCACCGTGGCGCGCTTGGCTGAACTACCGTCCATCGTTGGTATCAAAGAGGCGGTGAATGATCTGGCCAGAATCCGTGAATTGCTGCGTGTGCTGCCGGCACGTTGCGCCGTGCTGTCGGGCGATGACGCCAGCGCCTGCGAAGCCGTATTGGCCGGCGCGCACGGCGTCATTTCCGTGAGCGCGAACCTGGTGCCGGTGGTGATGGCAGCGCTCATGCGGGCGGCAGCGAGCGGCGAGCGCGCTCTGGCCGAACGCCTGGATGCGCCGTTGGCGGCGCTGCATCGGGATCTGGGGGCGGAGTCGAATCCTATCCCGGTGAAATGGGCGCTGGCCGAAATGGGCCTGATTGGCACCGGAATTCGCTTACCCCTCACCTGGCTCAGCGAGAGCCTGAGGCCACGCCTGCGCGCCGCACTGCAGGCCGCGCAGGTCAATGCATACACCACACAGGCACTCAGCGCATGACACCACTGTTTCGAACTTTCCACCGTATGGCCTGCCTGGGCCTCGCGGTGCTCGCCCTGAGCGGGTGCTCGTGGATGCATCGCAATCGCGCGTCCAGTTGCCGCGAGAACAACGTGGTAACCGAGGCCAGGAATCTGCCAGCTCTGAAAGTGCCCGCCGGCCTTGACACGCCCGATACGCGCAACGCCATCAAGGTGCCGGAGCTGGCCGAGCCGGAAAGAGCCCGTTCGGCGCACGAACCCTGTCTTTCCAGGCCCCCGAGTTACAAGGGTTGAGCCCGGCGCTCTGCTACAATGCGCCGCGCCGGCCGCCGCCCACGCGCGCTTACCGTCGAGCGTTAAATCACATTAAAATTATATTGTAACATGTTGAAAGGAGAGGTGGCCGAGCGGTCGAAGGCGCTGGACTGGAATTCCAGTAACATCTTCACGGGTGTTCGTGGGTTCGAATCCCACCCTCTCCGCCACAAGTCCATGGTGGTCCGCGCCGGTTCCTTCGCGACGATGAGCCGCCAATCCCGTCAGGCCCGGAAGGGAGCAGCGGTAACGGCAACGTCGTGCGCCGAAGTTCGGCCGGCGCGGGCTGCCTCCCGCAGCACCACTCACGCCATCTGCAGGCGGGGCTGAGGCAGCGTGGCCTACACCGCATTGGCGCGCCGCTGGCGGCCGCGCAACTTTGGCGAGATGACTGGCCAGGAGCATGTGCTGCGCGCCCTGAGCAATGCGCTCGATAGCGACCGTGTGCATCACGCCTTTCTGTTCGCCGGCACCCGCGGCGTGGGCAAGACCACCGTCGCGCGCATTCTGGCCAAGTGCCTGAACTGCGAGCGCGGTGTCAGTGCGCAGCCCTGTGGCGAATGTGCCAGCTGCCGGGAAATCGATGCCGGACGCAGCGTCGATGTGATCGAAGTCGATGCCGCCTCGCGCACCAAGGTCGATGACACCCGTGAGCTGCTCGACAACGTGCAATACGCGCCGACGCGCAGTCGCTACAAGGTGTACCTCATCGACGAAGTGCACATGCTGTCAGCGCAGTCGTTCAACGCGCTGCTCAAGACCCTGGAGGAGCCGCCGCCGCACGTGAAGTTCCTGCTGGCGACTACCGATCCGCAGAAGCTGCCGGTCACGGTGCTGTCACGCTGCCTGCAGTTCAATCTCAAGCGCCTTTCGATCAGCATGATCAAGGCGCGTCTCACCCACATTCTTGATGCCGAGAGCATCGCTTACGATGCGGCGGCATTGCAGCTGCTGGCACAGGCCGCCGACGGGAGCTTGCGCGATGCGCTCTCGCTGCTCGATCAGCTGTTGGCTTTCGGCAATGGCGCCGCACGTGAGGCCGAGGCGCGCTCGATGCTGGGCACGGTGGCTTTCGATCATGTGGCGCGACTGGCCCGGCTGCTGGCCAATGGTGATCCGGCGGCGCTCATCAGCGACCTGCAGGCCCTGGAAGACCTGTCCCCGGATTTTGGTGGCTTGCTCGATCAGCTGGCGGCGCTGCTCGAGCGCGTCGCCCTGCAGCAGCTGCTGCCTGACTACGCCGGCGATGAGTTGTTCGAGATCGGGTTGGTGAGGGAACTGGCCGGGCGCCTTGCCCCCGAAGACGTGCAACTCTACTACCAGACGGCGATCCTCGGACGGCGCGACCTGGCGCTGGCCCCCGACCCGCGTACCGGTTTTCGCATGACGCTGATTCGCATGCTGGCGTTC
>JBAVRE010000239.1:0-2399 GCA_049694695.1 Steroidobacteraceae bacterium
CTGGTGGCCTTCGTGATGAAACGCGCTTCCTTCGGTACCAGCTACCATCCGCTGCTGCTGGAACTGCCTGAATACCACTGGCCCAACCTGCGCAACCTGATGGTCGGCCTGTATGAGCGCACCATGATTTTCCTGGCGCGCGTCGGCACCATCATTCTCGCGCTGATGATCGTGCTGTGGTTTCTCGCCAGCTTCCCCGGACCGCCGGCCGGTGCCACGGGACCGGCGATTCAATACAGTTTCGCCGGCATGCTCGGCCGAGCGTTGCAGACCATCTTTGCGCCGATCGGTTTCAACTGGCAGATCTGCGTTGCGCTGGTGCCGGGCCTCGCGGCCCGCGAAGTGGCGGTCGGCGCGCTCGGCACGGTATATGCGCTCTCCGGCACCACCGACAATCTCGACGCGGCGCTCAGGCCGATGATTGCCTCGAGCTGGAGCCTGGCCACCGCGCTCTCGCTGCTGGCCTGGTATGTGTTCGCTCCGCAATGCCTCTCGACGCTGGCCACCGTGCGGCGCGAAACCAATTCCTGGCGCTATCCGCTGATCATGGCCTGGTATCTGTTCGGCATGGCGTGGATCGCCTCGTTTGCGACCTACCGCATTGCGCTGGCGTTCGGCGGAGGCGCCTGAACATGTGGCAGCACATTGTCGTAGGGGTGCTGGTGCTGGCGGCGACGGCCTACGCCGCGCGCAAGCTGGGGCCGCGACGCTGGCGAGCGAAGCAGAGCGGGGCGGGCACTGCCGGAGCGGCAGCGGGGAATTGCGGGTGCTCGAAGGATGGCAAGGCCTGTCACTAGGGCGGCCGTGACGCGTATCCGGGTGTGGTCAGCGACGCTCACGATGGTGAAACACGCGCAGAATTGTCACGACAGTTTCACGTAGCGAGTAGCGAAGCTCGTACTGCCCGACAATGATGCGTCGTACCTCACGTTGACCATAGCGCGGCAAGGGTGAGCCGAGGCCAGGATGTTCCAGAATACGCCGCGCCCGCGCTACAATAAGCCGTACGGCGCGCGTTGCAAGTTCCTCGTTCACGACGGACAGGAAATCGTGCAGCCGCCGCAAGTCGCCCGCCGCGGCACGCGTCCAGACCAGGGCTGCGTTCACCGCTTGCTTTTGGCAACTTTGGCGGGTCGCCGCCGGGAAAGCGAAGCGGCCCATGCCTCGATCTCGACATGGGGCACGACCTCGCCCGCGTCAAGCTCAGCCAGCGCCTCAAGCGTGGCCTGGCGTCGGTGCTCCTCGGTTGCAATGTATGAGGCGACGGCCTCCTTTACCACCCAGCCTCTTGGTCGATCGAGTTCAGCAGCAAGCGTATCAAGCTGGCGAGCCAGCTTTATGTCCAGATGCGCTGTTATTACACGAGTGGCCATGGCTATTCCTAATAAATTTCAATCAGATTGATTAATAATGATTATACTTCGACCATCACAGGACATTCAAGACTACGAGCCAAATGCGCATTCATTACTTCGTCCTGTTCTGCCTGATTTCCGCATTGTCCGCGGCCGCCGATCCCGCGCGCTGGCGCGACCTGCGCGCCAGGGCAGAACGAGCCAATAAGGCGGATGACTGCGTTGTGCTGCGAACGGCGTTGACCGAACTCGCGCCGTTGGCGCCCAACAATCCGCGCAATATCTACAACCTCGCTGCCTGCAATAGTCGCCTCGGGCAGCGCGACACGGCGCTCGGCGGGCTGGCGACGCTCGCGCACATGGGGCTGGTCTACAACATTGCGGCCGATGCGGATTTCTCGTCGCTGCTCAAATCACGCGCCTTCCAGGCCAGCGCCGCGCGCATGACCAGGAACGGACAACCCGTCACGCACGCGAGCAGCGTCTTTTCACTTGCCGAGACCGATCTGATTCCAGAGTCGATCGCCTACGATGCGCTCACACACCGCTGGTTCATCAGCAGCGTGCGGCAGGCGAAGATCATTCTCGCCGATGGTAAAACCTTCGCACGCACTCAATGGTCCGTGTTTGCACTGGCCATCGACAGCCAGCGACGCATGCTGTGGGCGACGATTGCCGCAGTGACGCAGTGCGCCGTCTGCAACGACGGCGCGCAGGATCGCTCCGCGCTGCTGGGCTTCGATCTGGATTCCGGCGCCGAGCAGCTGCGCATCGACTCGCCCGTCAGCGGCGTGCTGGGCGATATGAGCATCGCTCCGGACGGCGATCTCTATGTGTCCGAGGGCATGCACGGCGCCGTGTTTCGGCTGGCGCAGGGTGCCACGAGCTTCGAGCGACTGGACGCGCCCGGTGAATTCGTCTCACCGCAAACACCGGCGCTGTCAGCCGACGGCAAGGTGCTTTACCTACCGGATTACGTCCGCGGCATAGCAGCCATCACGCTCAAGAATCGCAAGTTGCGCTGGCTGCGCCCGGGCGCGCATA
>JBAVRE010000240.1:0-18441 GCA_049694695.1 Steroidobacteraceae bacterium
CCCTCACGGACGCAAGACATCGACTTGAGGTGGCAATCAACTCGCAAGCCACCTCGCAGTTGAGCGCGCGAAGTGAAGCGCTCGGGCGCAGCCAGTAGTTGCATAGGACTATCGCAAAGTCCTGGTAGTCCTGGTGGCGACGCGTCCACGGCGGCAGCCCAAACCGAGGGTCTCGGTCGACGTCTTTGCTGCGGCTCAGCTCATACATGTCGGGGCAGGGAAGAAGCACTCGTACCACGACAGGTGGCGATGAGCTGGGTGCTGCGCTCGCAGTGCTGCGATAGTGCGCTCATCCGCCAGCGCGGGCGCGCCTGAATGTCAGGTTGTAGCGGATAGCGCCCGTCAACGGATGCATGCCTTCTGCGATCGAATGAACGCCATGAAAATTCAGGCGTGCCGGGCCGCCCCACACCAGCACATCGCCGTGGGCCAGCGGAATGCGGCGCGGACGCTCCGCGCGCCGCTTGCCACCCCAGAGAAAGAGAGCGGACAGACCCAGGGACACGGAAACGATCGGGCTGCGAAATTCGCCCTCGTCCATATCCTGATGCAATCCCAGCCGGTTGCCGGGCTGGTAGCGATTGATCAGGCAGACGTCCGGCGCAAATTCTGCAAACCCGGCGGCCTGCGCCGCGCGTCGCGCCAGGTCGGCAAATAACGGCGGCATTCTCGGCCAGTGCTGGCCGGTCTCAGGGTCAATGGGATCGTAGCGGTAGCCGCTGCGATCGCTCAGCCACCCGAGTTCGCCGCAATTGCTCATCGCCACCGACAGGGTGCTGCCCCGTCGGGTCACCATATGGCGAAACGGAGCGCGGCTCGTAACGCTTTCGATGGCGTCTATCAGAGCGTGTGCAAGCGGCTGCGCAAAGGCCCGGTGCAGCACCGCTCCCGCATCGATGTCCAGAACCTCCTGATCCGGCAGCGCAGGCGCGGGTCCAAAAATCTCAAACTGCATCATGGAAGATCAGGCCCAGGGTGCGCCGCTGTCCACGATTGAGCTTTGACACGCCGTGACGAACCTGGACGCGCGCCGATCCGCGCGGACCCATCACTGGCCGGTGCCTGACCGGAATCACGGCGATCGCGCCTTGTCGAAGCGGCAGCACCTTGGGTATCGATTGCCGGCGCGGGCGTTGCTCGACCAGCAACAATTCGCCACCGTCGAAATCGACACCCGGTTGGTCGAGCAGCACGATTGCCTGGAGTGGAAAGTGGATCGCACCATACAGATCCTGATGCAGGCAATTGTAGTCGCCGGGACCGTAGCGCAGCAGGAGTGGTGTGGGCCGCGTCTGACCCGCAGTGGCGCAGCGCGTGAGCAATGCATCGTGATGCGCGGGCCAGTCTGCCGGCTGATCCAGGCGCAGGGCCCAGGCGTTAGCGACTGGTGCCAATCGTTGATAGAGCATTTGGCGCAGGGAGACTACAAGGTCCGGCAGGGGGTGCGCAAAATACTTGTACTCTCCTCGGCCGAACCCCTGTCGCGCCATGGTAACGGTGGCGCGGAAGCGTGCGGCGTCAGCGTCATACAGCCGTGCAAGCGCCGCACACTGCCCGGCATCGAGCAAAGGCGCGGTGACGACAAATCCGTCGCGCTCCAGACCTGCGCCGATGGCTTCGGGGTCAAGAGTGGCGATCGCCGCGACGTGCCGCGCAGATCGGGCCTCGATCACGGACTTTGCCGGGCGCGTTCCCGATCAATCAGTGTGCGTTTGCGCTCGAGTCCCCAGCGATAGCCACCGAGCCCGCCATCCCCGCGCAGCACGCGGTGGCACGGCACCAGCACGGCAATGCGGTTGGCCGCGCAGGCCGAGGCTGCCGCGCGCACCGCCCTGGGCGCATCTATACCGTTGGCGAGTTGCGCATAGCTCATCACTTTTCCATCCGGCAGCTGCAGCAGAAAGCGCCAGACCCGCATTTGAAACGCGCTGCCGCGCAGGTCGAGCGCAAGCTCGGGTCGCGGTGCGTCACCGGCAAGATGCGCTGCGAGCGCCGCTATCCAGGCATCCAGTTCACGGGACTCTGTCATGCTCGAGGGCGTGTGTGTCGCGTCTGGAAACTCGTCCTTCAGCTGCGCGATCAGAGCAGCCTCGCTCTCGCCAAATTGCGCGAAGCAGACGCCGCGCGCCGTGGCTGCCATGAGGAGCGGGCCCATCACGGTGTGACGAGCGGTGTAGGTGATGCGCTCGCTGGCGCCGGCTGGAGGATTGACCATCGAAGTGCTCCGGCTGTTATCGAGGCAGTGGACTTTATTGACCCTGCTGGTACCGTGCACCCCGTTTCTTGCGGTCTTTCATTCCAGGCCCGGGAAACGCATTATCCATTATAAATCAACATGATACGTGACAAGCAGCGGCCTCTCAGCCAACTACCGCTTGATCAAATCGCCATGGATGTGGATACTTCGATATTGTGAATGAATAATCATTCATAATTCCTGACCCCTGAAAGGCAGCGCTGCATATGGCCACCGCAACCAAGCTGGTAACGGCACCCCTGCGCCGGCGCGTGGGCCTTGTCTCCTCGCGTACCGAAAGCGCGATTCTCAAGGCGACGATCGAGACCATTGCCACCCATAGCCTTTCCGGCACCACCATCCAGCGGGTGGCCAACGCGGCCCGAGTGGCGGCCGGCACGGTCATCCTGCGGTTCCAGAACAAGGATGCCTTGCTGGCTGCGGCCATGGAAAGCGTCGCCCTGGAATTTGAACTGGCGCGCCGCGCGGCCATTGACGGCGCCCAAGGCAGCGCCAGTGCGGCGCTGAATGCGCTTGTCGAAGTGTCACTTGATCCCGCCGTCAGCGACCCCGCGAAAGTGGCCGTGTGGTACGCCTTCTGGGGCGAGGCGCGCGCGCGGCTGGTGTACATGGAGCGCATCAGCTCGCTGGACCACGCCTACCAGCAGGATCTGGAGCGCCTGTGTCGCGAGCTGATCACGGCGGGGAATTGCCCGCACCTCGATGCCGAAGCAGTGGCCATGGGTTTTGCCGGAATACTGGAATGGCAGTGGCAGGAAATCCTGGTCAGCGGCTCCGCGTTCGACCGCGCGCATGCGCGTGCGGTGGCGCGCGCCTATCTCGCGGGAACTTTCCCCGGGGAATTTTCAGCGGCAACTTTTCAGGCATAAGGAGCAGCGACGATGAGCGAGGCACAGAGCATCGGCGCTCACAGCCGCAGCGTGGCGGCGCAGGCTGCGCCGCGCACCCTGCCGGCGTGGGTATACCGGCACCCGGAACTCAATGAAATCGAGTACGAACAGCTGTTTCGTCCTTCGTGGCAGTTCGCCTGCCATGTCAGCCAGGTGGCCAAGCCCAGAGACTTCGTCACCGTGGACATGATGCGCGACTCGGTCATCGTCATGCGCGGCGACGATGGCGTGCTGCGCGCCATGATGAATGTCTGCCGCCACCGGGCTTCCAGAATTCTCGATGGCTCCGGGACCTGCAAGGCGCGCCTGACCTGTCGCTATCACGGCTGGACCTACAACCTGCAGGGTGAGCTGGTCGCGCGTCCGGCAGAGCACACTTTCTCAGGCGCAGCAAAATCGGAGCTGGGTCTGCGCCAGGTAGAGCTGGAAATCCTCTGCGGCATGGTGTTCGTGCGCCTGGTTTCCGGTGGACCGAGCCTGAAGGAAATGTGGAAGGACTACAGCCACATGCTCGAACCCTACCGCCTCGAGGAAATGGTGCCCCTGGGCGAGCCGTCGGTCGACACCTGGAACTGCAACTGGAAAGTGGGCGTCGACAACAACCTGGAAAATTACCATGTGCCGATCGGTCACCCTGGGTATGACCGCATGCTCGAAAGTGACATGGCCGGGTTCATCAACCAGCATGGCGTGGCCGGCAGCCGCAGCGTGCTGCGCAAGGCGCCGTCCCGTGTCTGGTCGGAGCGTATGTATCAGCAGATGGCCCCGAGCCTGAATCACGACCTGCCGGAGGATATCCGCAGCAGCTGGCTGTTCTTTACCATGCCGCCCAATATCGGCATCGACATCTATGGCGACAGCTTCGATCTGTTTCAGTTCATGCCGCTCACCGCCCAGACCTGCACAGTCCGTTACCCGATCTTCGTGCGCCCCAACGCTTCGCGTGAAATGAAGATTCTTCGCTACCTGAATGTGCGGGTCAATCGCCAGGTGAGCGCTGAGGACAAGTACCTGTGTGAAGGCATTCAGGGAGGCCTCAATTCGGTCGGTTATGAGTTTGGGCCGCTGTCATCGTGGGAACATTGCATCCACGATTTCCATGAGCGGGTGCGCAGCGGCTGCCCGGTCACGACGCTGGCCAGTGCGCCCGATGACGGTACGCTGCGCCAGCACAATCAGGCCATGCTGACGAGTGCCTGAAGACGCTTGAATGCAGCTCAGCCGGTTCGGGTATTCTGTGCTGTATCCTGCATAGCGTGCCGACCGGGGAGTGAACATGCGCAACAAATGGTCTGATCGGGCGCGGCTTGCAGCCGTTTTGGGCGTGGCCTGCATGAGCTCGGTGCCACTGCTTGCGGCCAGCGACCCGCATGCTGCCGACAACGCCCGCCTGCGTGACATTTTTGCCACCGTCATCGGCATGCAGACTTCAGTTGGTCTCGGCCAGGTGCCGAAGCTGGCGGCATACCTCGCGGCGCAGTTCCGCGCGGCGGGCTTTCCCGAATCGGACATCCACATCCTGCCGCTCGGCGAGACAGCGTCGCTGGTCGTGCGCTACCGCGGCGATGGCAGCGGTGGCCGCCCCATTGACCTGATGGCGCATATGGATGTGGTGACGGCGAAGCGCGAGGACTGGCAGCGCGACCCGTTCACGCTGGTCGAGGAAAATGGCTATTTTTTCGGGCGTGGCACGATCGACATCAAGCAGGAGGTCGCGGAGCTCACCGCCACGTTCCTGCGCCTGAAAGCCGAAGGCTTCAAGCCGACGCGCGATCTGATTATCGTCTTTACCGGCGATGAAGAGACCTTCGCAGCCACCGCCACCGACCTGGTGGAGCACCACCGCGACCTCGTCGACGCCGAGTACGCGCTCAACGGTGACGGTGGCAACGGTGTACTCAACGAAGCTACCGGTGCAGCAAAAGCTTTCTTCGTGCAGGGCGCCGAGAAGACCTATGCCGATTTCGAACTGACTGCGCACAACGCCGGTGGTCACAGCAGCCGCCCGCGCGCCGATAACGCCATCTTCGATCTGGCCGATGCCATCAAGAAGGTGCAGGTCTATCGTTTTCCGGTGATGTGGAACGATTGGACCCTGCAGAATTTCAAGGCGGCGGCGAGCTATACGTCGGGGCCCCTGGGCGAGGCGATGGCACGCTTCGCCGCCAATCCGAACGATGCAGCGGCCGCCGACCTGCTGTACCAGGACGCCGCCTACGTAGGCAAGACACGCACCACCTGCGTGCCGACCATGTTGAAAGGCGGGCACGCCAGCAACGCACTGCCGCAGATGGCGCAGGTGAACCTGAGTTGCCGCGTGTTTCCCGGCCATCCCATCGACAGTGTGCGTGCGACGCTTCAGGAAATCGTGGGCGACAGGATCGATGTCAAGGCGGGCAATGTCGGCGTGGCCTCCGCGGCCTCACCGATGAATCCGCTGCTGATGGCAGCGATCGGCAAGGCAGTGCATAGCGTGCATCCGGGTATACCCATCGGCACGGAACAGGCCTCCTATGCGACCGATGGCGCGGTGTTTCGCCATGCCGGCATTCCGACCTATGGCGTGCAGGCTTCCTTCGGCAAGGAAAGCGAGAACTTTGCGCATGGCCTGAACGAACGCCTGCCGGTCGCCTCGCTCTACCAGGGCGCGGCGCAATGGTATGTGTTGCTCAGGGAGCTGGCAGGCCGCCCCTAGAACTTCACCGTGGCACGCGCATAGAAAAACGCGCCGTTGAAGCCGATGGGTGAGAGCACGTCATAGGGGAAGTTGCCGAAGTAGTTGATGTCGTCGCTCGACAGGTCCGGATAGGTGTCGAGCACGTTGGTGCCGCCGAGCGCCACGCTGAACCTGGTCGTCAGCTTGAGTTCCGTTTCGAGATCCAGCTGTGACTTGGCACCGTACTCCTGGCGAGGTTCGAAGCCGCCGCCAAAGTTGAACACGCGCACCGCACTGCCGTAGCGCGTCAGGCGCGCGGTGAGCCCCCAGCGCGGGTCACTCCACTCCGCACTCAATATGGTCTTGGTCCTGGGGGCCGCATCTTCGAGCGTATTGCGTTCCTCGACACCGAATAGCACATCGTTGAGCCCGAGTGCCTGCAGTTGCTCAGGGGTCGCATTCACGCCGTCAATGGTGGTGCGCGCGTAGGTGTAGGCAGCGGTGAGTCTGAGCGCGCCGGCGCCCAGCGCATGGCGATAGTTGGCGATGACATCCACACCCTTGGTGGCCGTGTCCACGGCATTGGTAAAGAAGTTGATGCCCTCGACGTTTGCCAATCCGAACTGCGCCTGGATGAAATCGGTCAGGTCGGTGCCGTTGAGCTGCTCGGAGATCGTAATGCGGTCCTTCACCTTGATGCGGAACAGATCGACGGCGAGGCTGAATTCGTCGACCGGCGCCAGGGTGAAGCCCACGCTGTAGTTCAGGGATTTCTCGGCCTTGAGATCCTTGGCACCCAGTGCTCGGGCGATCTCATCGGACACCGGCAGTGTCAGCACCGAGGCGAGCTGCCCGCCCGAGCCGAAACTCGTCGAGGTTGCCTTGTAGGAGATCTGGCTAAGCGAAGGTGCACGGAAGCTGTTGGAGATTGCGCCTCGCACGGCGAAGCTCGGGGTCAGCTTGAACAGGCCGCTGAGCTTGCCTGCCACCGCATCGCCGAAATCACTGTAGTGCTCATAGCGCAGCGCGGCGTCGCCGAAAAACCGGGCGCCGAGATCGGCCGACAGGTCGGCGTAGAGGCTGCCGACAGTGCGCGAGGTGTTGGCGGCGTCGGCGGGCGTGAGACCCGGACCGGCCTGGGCGCCGGCATCCTTGTCGGTAAAGGGGCCGGCCGCGTACGAAGCCGGATCACCGGGGCGGGTCTGGTAGCGCTCGCGGCGAAATTCGGCGCCGAGCGCGAGGTTCAGCGGATGGGAGAGCGCGGCCAGCGTCAGCGCGCGCGTGGCCTCGAAGTTCGCCGTCAACTGTTCAAACTTGAAATCACCGATCCTGAAGGTCGTCGGGCTGGTCGGTCCCAGCGAGGCGTTCAGGGAATGGCGCAGCCCATAGTTGAAACGGTTCTGGCCGTAGGTAAGGGAGCTGTCCCAGGACCAGGCGGCGGCCTTGCCATTCACGCCGCCGGCGAGTGAGAGATCATCGTTCGTGCCCAGCGATTCGGGACGAAAGCCCTGCGGGTAGACGCTGCTCTGGTTGCCGGAACTGTCCGGATAGCGGAAGAAAGCCGCACCGACCGACCCGCGGTGATCGTAGGTGCCGAAGGCATAGAATTCTGCGCCGCTGGCCAGCGGCAGGCGGCTGTTGAACCAGGCGTCGGTATCCCTGGCGTCGCCGTCGCCCGGCGCGTAGTTGCGATTGCCAATCGTGGCGAGGTTGGCTGGGGTTGGATCAAAGAAGAAGGGCAGGGTGTCAAACCCGGACCGATTGGTACTGCCGCGGTGGCGGAACTCGGCGCCGGCATCCAGATAGCCGCCGCCGAGCGCGACGGCGGTCTTCAGCTGCGCGACCGTGGTGTTGCCGTCACGCAGCGACTGATTGGTGGGCTGGAACGAGCTGCGGTTCTGGCCGTAGCTGATGCTGGCCTCGCTGCCGGTGGTGGCATCATCGAGAATGATATTGATCACGCCGGCAATGGCATCCGATCCGTACTGGGCGCCGGCGCCGTCGCGCAGTACTTCGATGCGCTTGATGGCGTTGAGCGGAATGGAATTGAAATCCACCGGCGTCGTCCCTTTGCCGATTTTCGATTCGAGGTTGACCACCGCCGAGGTGTGGCGGCGCTTGCCGTTGATCAACACCAGCACCTGATCGGGGCTCATGCCGCGCAACTGCGCCGCGCGCACGTGGTCGGCACCACCGGAATTCGACTGGCGCGGAAAGTTGAACGATGGCGCCAGCGCCTGCAGCGCCTGGCCCAGTTCGCCCGCGACCGCGCCGCTCCTGGCCAGATCGCTGCCGGCGAGCACGTCGACAGGCACGGGTGAATCCAGCACCGTGCGACCCTTGGTGCGTGTGCCGGTGACGATCACTTCATCGAGCGCGTTGCCGGTGGCGCCGGTGCTTGTGGGCGCGGCGTCAGCTGCCCAGCTGCCAGCGGTCTGGCCGAGGAATGTGATGAATAACAGCATGGTGGCCGGCACGATAGTTTTCATGGTTCCCTCATCTCCCTGGAAATTGGGCGTGCGCCTCTTTTTATGACTACAGCGGTTGGGCGCGCGCCGATTGCCATATACTATGAATCAGGGGCGATTGACGCAACTTGCCGATTGGCGCAAGCGCCGGCAGGCAGTCTGGCAAAGCGGGTGTGCGAGCATGACTACGGGTTCCCACGGCGCACCCCAGCGTCAACTGTCGGTGTGGCATGCGATTTCCGTATGCGTGGGCATGGTGATTGGCGCCGGGATCTTTTCCACCACGCCGGCGGCGGCGGCCAATGTGTCGAGCAGCGCGGTGCTGATGTGGACCTGGACCTTCGGTGGTGTACTCTCGCTGGCCGGCGCGCTGTGCTACGCCGAAATGGCCGCGGCCTTTCCCGATGCCGGTGGCGACTACAATTTTCTGTACCAGGCCTATGGCCCACAGGCCGGTTTTCTGTTCGCCTGGTCGCGCTTTGCCGTGATCCACACCGGGTCAATGGCCATGCTGGCCTTCGTATTCGGCGACTACCTTGGTCAGGTGGTTCACCTGGGCCCTTCGGGCAGCGCACTGTTCGCGGCGCTGATCGTGATCGCGCTGGTGGCGGTCAATCTCGCCGGGCTGCGTTTCGGCATCAATACCCAGGTGGCGCTGATGACGATCGTGCTGCTCGGCCTGGCGAGTGTGGGCGCGGCGGGTTTGTGGCTCAGTTTCCAGGGCGTCGCACCTGCGACCGTCGAACCTGCGGCTGTTGTGGCGCTGGCCGGCAGCACTACGCCCTCGCCGGTGACGCACTGGGGCACGGCCCTGGTGTTCGTGTTCCTTGCCTATGGCGGCTGGAGTGATGCGGCCACGCTGTCGGCGGAAATGCGCGACGGCGATCATGGCATCAAGCGGGCGTTGCTGCTGGGCATGGGGACGGTGACCGCGCTCTACCTGCTCGTCAACTGGGCGCTGCTGCGCGGTCTCGGGCTGGCCGGCCTCGCCACCACCAATGCACCGGCCGCCGAGCTGATGCTGCGCGCCTTTGGCAGGCCGGGGCAGGTGCTGATCGTCACTGTCGTCGCCATTACGTCCATCACCGTCATGAACGCACTGCTGATTGCCGGTGCGCGCACCACCTATGCGGCGGCCCGCGACACGGTGACGCTGCGGCGCCTGGGCCGCTGGCACGTGGTGCGCGGCACGCCGCCGGCAGCAATACTGGCGATCGGGGCGGTGGCGCTCATGCTGGTCGGGTTTGGCGCCTACACGCGCCACGGATTTACCACCATGGTCGATTACCTGTCGCCGGTCTACTGGTTCTTTCTGACGCTTAGCGGTGGGGCCTACTTCATTTTGCGGCATCGTCACTCGCGGGTGCGCCGGCCCTTCCGCGCGCCCTGGTACCCCTGGCTGCCGCTGGGGTTCACGGCCAGCAGCGCCTTTGTGTTCTACAGCAGCGTCGCGCATGTCAAAGTAGGCGCGGTCACGGGTGTCGTGGTCATGTTGCTGGGCGTGCTGTTGCTGCTGCCGCTGCGCTTTGCGCCACGCCCCGCCGGGTGACAGCTTGATGTGAACGGCCCACACTTGGGTCACTACGGAACAGAGCAGGAGACGGACTCATGGTCGACACTTACCACAAGCGGACAGTAGGCAAGCGCACACTGTCGCCGGTGACCCAGATGATGGGCTTCGGCTACGACCCGCATCTGTCGGAAGGCGCATTGAAGCCGCCGATCTTCCTGACTTCAACTTTCGTGTTCAAAACCGCGCAGGACGGCAAGAATTTTTTCGACTACACCTCCGGACGTAAGACACTGCCCGATGGCGCGCGCGGCGGCCTGGTCTACTCGCGCTTCAACAATCCCAATCTCGAGGTGCTCGAGGATCGGCTCGCACTCTGGGATGAAGCCGAACTGGCGGCGGTATTCGCCTCGGGCATGGCGGCTATTGCCACCACCCTGCTCACCCATCTCAAGGCGGGCGATGTGCTGCTGTTCTGCCAGCCCCTGTACGGTGGCACCGAAACCCTGATCGCGAAGACGCTGCCCAACTTCGGCATCCGCCATGTCGCCTTCAGCGATGGCTTGTCGCCCGATGCGGTGCAGGCGGCCGTCGCCGCTGGCACAGCGCTCGGCCGGATTGGCCTGATCATGACGGAAACACCGGCTAACCCAACCAACACACTGGTAGATCTCAAGCTTATGGCGCGCACGGCCGACGAGCTGGGCCGGCACCAGGGCCACCGGCCGCTGATCGTCACCGACAACACGATGCTCGGGCCGGTCTATCAGAAGCCGCTGCAATGTGGAGCGGATATCAATATCTACTCGCTGACCAAATATGTAGGCGGGCATTCCGATCTGGTGGCCGGCGGCGTTTCCGGCAACCGGGCGCATGTGCTGCCGATTCGCCAGGCGCGCGGCGCGCTGGGCACGCAGCTCGATCCCAACACCGCCTGGATGCTGTTGCGTTCTATGGAAACGCTGCAATTGCGCATGGAGCGGGCCAGCCACAACGCCAGGGTCGTGGCCGAGTTCCTCAGCAGCCATCCCAAGGTCAGCTCGGTGAATTATCTCGGCCTGCTGGGTGCGCTCGATCCACGCCGTGAAGTGTTTGCACGCCAGTGCACGGGGGCCGGCTCGACCTTTTCCTTCGAGGTGCAGGGTGGGGAGGCGGGTGCCTTCCGCTGTCTGGATGCGCTGACGGTCATCAAGCTGGCGGTGAGCCTCGGCGGCACCGAGAGCCTGGCCAGCCACCCCGCGGCCATGACCCATTCCGGCGTGCCCATCGAAGTGCGGCAACGGCTCGGCATTTCGGAATCGATGATCCGCCTGTCGGTGGGTATTGAGGACGCGCAGGATCTGGTGGAGGATCTGCGCCAGGCCCTGGATCGGGTTTGAGCGGGCAGATGAAGACCAAGCAGCAGATCGTCGAGAACTGGTTGCCGCGCTACACCGGCACGGCGCTCGCCGACTTCGGTCCTTATGTCCTGCTCACCAATTTTGGCAATTACCTCGACGTGTTTGCGCGCCAGATCCAGGCACCGATCATCGGTCGCGATCGCTCGATGCCCAATGCCACGGGCGATGGCATCACGATGATCAACTTCGGCATGGGCAGCGCCAATGCCGCGACCGTCATGGACCTGCTCTCGGCGACCAACCCGAAGGCGGTGCTGTTTCTCGGCAAGTGCGGCGGGCTCAAGCGCAAGAACCAGATCGGTGATCTGGTGCTGCCGATCGCGGCCATCCGCGGCGATGGCACCTCGAACGACTACCTGCTGCCCGAGGTGCCGGCGCTGCCAGCCTTCAGCCTGCAGCGCGCCATCTCCACCGTCATCCGCGACCTGGCCTGCGATTACTGGACCGGAACGGTCTACACCACCAACCGGAGGGTCTGGGAGCACGACGATGACTTCAAGGCCTATCTTCGCAAGACCCGCTCAATGGCGATCGACATGGAAACCGCGACCATCTTCGCGGCCGGCTTCGCCAATTCACTTCCGACCGGTGCGCTGCTGCTGGTGAGCGATCAGCCGATGGTGCCTGAAGGCGTCAAGACCGAAGACTCGGATCGACGCGTGACCGATGAGTTCGTCGAGCGGCATGTACGGATCGGCATCGAGGCGCTGCGCCTGATCCGCCGTCACGGCAAGAGCGTGAAGCACTTGCGCTTCGATGAATGAGCGCTCAGCGCCTGCTGCGCTTGACCGCTGCCGCCGCAATGCGCTGCTGGGCCAGCCGATCGGCGACGTCGCTGGTTGAAGCGCCGCTCGCTGCGGCACTTTCCAGTATCCTGCGCAACGTGAGTGGAATCTTTTCGATGCGCGCCTGCGCCTCCGCCGCGGAGCCGCTGCCCAGGTATTCGAGTGCCACGCTGATGATGCCGCCGGCGTTTACGACATAGTCGGGAGCGTAGAGAATGCCGCGGGCGCGCAGGCGCTCGCCGTCCTCGGGGTTGGCGAGCTGATTGTTCGCCGCCCCGCAAATCACCCGCACCCGCAGTGCTTCGATGCTGCGGGCGTGCAGTACGCCGCCGAGCGCACAGGGTGCCAGTATGTCGGCCTCGGTGCTGATCAGTTCGTCCGCCTCTGCCAGCAGCGCTGAGTATTCACGCGCCGTCTGCCGGGCGCGCGTTTCCGAGATGTCGGCGACAATCAATCTGGCGCCTTCCCGGTGCAACAGGCCGCACAGCGCACCGCCGACACCGCCCAATCCCTGGACCGCCACACGTACACCGGCCAGCGCGTCTGAACCGGTGGCGAAGCGCCATGCTTCCTTCATCGCCAGGTAGACGCCGTAGGCGGTCTTGGGCGATGGATCGCCGCCAGCCCGGGTTGCATCGCCTGCGAGACCACTCACGTAGCGGGTGACTTTCGCGACCTCGCGCATGTCTTCCACACGCGTACCCACGTCCTCGGCAGTGATGTACTGGCCCGCCAGCGAATTGACCGCGCGCCCGTAGGCGGCAAACAGGGTGGTACGGTCAGGTGCTTCACCGGGCTTGAGTATGACGGCCTTGCCGCCGCCCATCGGCAGGTCAGCGAGCGCATTCTTGTAGCTCATGCCACGTGACAGGCGCAGCGCGTCGGTCAGGGCCAGTTCGCTCGATTCATAGTGCCAATAGCGGCAGCCGCCGCCGGCTGGTCCGAGCGCCGTGCTGTGAATGGCGATGATGGCGCGCAATCCGGCCGCAGGATCGGTAAAGAAATGCACCGACTCATGATCGTCGAATGCAGGATTGTCGAAGGTAGCCATCCGCTGCTCCAGCAATGCCGGCTGCGATTGGGTCGGCTGGTTATATTAATCGATTGTGTGTTTTACATTCCGGCCAAATCGCGGGGCGCGCGCCGTAGCAGTGCTTCCAGCCGACGGTCGTGGCCGTAGATATCATCGAAGAACATCAGCTGCCCGTCTTCCTTGGCCAGTGCAGTGCCATAGAGCACCAGTACCGGAATGGGTTTCTGCAGGTCAACCCGCCTGGCATCGCTGCCGTGCATGGCGGCCGCGACGGCCTCCGCAGTCCAGTCGCCACCGGACACCTGCAGCACGTGCAGCGCCAGTTGCGCTGGCTCGCTGAGACGAATGCAACCATGGCTGTAGGCACGTCGCGTTGCGCCGAACAGGTGCTGCTCAGGTGTCGAGTGCAGGTACACCCGGTAGTCGTTAGGCATGACGAACTTCACCAGCCCGAGTGCGTTGTCATCGCCGGGCCGTTGTCGCAGGCGCAGCTGACCGGCGGCCAATGCTTCGATATTCGCGGCATCCGGCTCGACCACGCGCCCATCATCACCGCCGCCGCGCACCAGTTCGAGATTGTTACGCGCCAGGTAGTCGGTTGATTTGCGGATCGAGGCCAGCATTTCATTGCGCACGATGCTCGCCGGTACGTCCCAATAGGGTCTGAAGACCAGGTAGCGCATTTCACTCTCAAATACTGGCGTGCGCATGCGTGGGAAAATCCGCCCGACGATGACCGGCATCTGCAGCATCTGCGCCACGCGATCTTCAGTGCTGCGAAATGCGTACAGGTGGAACTGCGGAATATTGACAATGATGGGCGGCGTGGAAAAAGGCGCGAGCCAGCGCCAGCGCTCCAGCGTCAGCTCGATTTGCCGTACACGCTGCACCAGCGGCGTGGTCAGCGCCCGGAACGTTGCCGCTCCCAGTACGCCATCCGCAGGCAGGGCGTGGCGGGTCTGGAACTGCTGCAGCGCCGTGGTCAATTGTGCATCGACGATCAGCTCGTCGCCAGGGCCACTCGCGCCTGGGCTCAGATCGCCCAGCGCGCGCAGCAGTCCGCGCAGCGCCGGTGCACCCGGGTAGCGATCGCCCAAACGGAGCGACCGCGGCCCGAGCGGTGGCAAGTCCGTCAATCCGGGCTGACGTGCGAGATTGCGATAGCGCTGCAGGGCGTCCTGCAGCAATCGATAGTGCAGGAACGGTGGTTCCAGGGCGTGCAGTTCTGCGACCGGGTCGGTGCTTTCTGCCAGCCGCCGCAGCGTTGCCGGGCCGTCCAGCGGCGGGCGCGGCTTGAAAGTACTGAAGCCGGTAGTGCGCGGATCAATACGACCGCTGTGCAGATGGGTGACAAAGCGCAACGTAGCCGCCGATAGCACGCGATCCAGGTGCGCAATGGTCGCGAGGTCCTGATTGCGCGCCGCAGCCAGTTGTTGAACTTTGCTCGCCAGTGCCTCGGCGTCATAGTCTTCGGGACGCAGGCCGTAATAATCGGCCGCTCGCATCTGTGCAAGTAACACGATGGCTTGTGGTGTTGGCTGCCCGCCTCGGAACCATAACGGTGGAATGGCGGGTTCAGCGGCGTCCGCCGCTGCGCACCAGAGCAGCGCCAATGAGACCAGCCACGCACCGGCGTACCGGCGCCGCGGCCCGCTGCAGCACATCAGGTATCTATCGGGTGCAACGCCGCACAGCCCAGGCTGCCGCCAGGGCCAGCAACAGAAAGCCGGCGGCAATCGATACCGCCGCCACCACCGGGTGGGTATTCCAGGCGGCAATCAGTATGGCCGCGGCCGCGAATTCCATGGCGAATACTGCCGCCACCGCTGCCACGACTCCCCAGGCGATTGCCGCGACGGCGCGCCGCACTTCCGCACGGACGGCAGCGGCCGCAGCATGCCAGCGGCTTTCCACCAGGTCGCTGAGCATGGCGCCCAGGCGTTCTATCGATGCCAGCAGGCGCATGACGCTCACTCAGTCCCGGCGCGCCATCAACGCGCCGATCAGAAAGGCCACTGCCGCAGCGACGCCAATCGATTGCCAGGTGTGTTCGCGCACATAACCATCGGCCACTTTGGCGCCGGCCACGGCGCTGCGCTGCAGGCCGGTCTCCAGTCCTTTGATGCGCTCACGCGCCTTGCCGAGCGCTTCCTTGAGATGATCGGTCACCGCGCTGGCGCCTTCCGTGCCGGCATCGCGGGCCGTGCCGGCGAACTCTTCCAGGTCTTCCAGCACCCGATGCAGCTGATTCAACAGCTGCTCTGCACTCGTACTCATGACAGGTCTCCAATAACCGGATCACCCCAGCGGCGAACCGCACCCGTATCCAGGTGCACGAAATCCGAAACGCCATAGTAACCAACGCCGCCGCGCCGCTGGCGTTGCGCCAGCAGCGCGAGCTGAGGCGTCGCGCAACCCGGCAGGCGGACGTCAATCGCCCGCCCCTGCATGTGCAGGCTGTGTTCGGCAACACCGCCAGAGCGGCGATGCAGCCAGGCATTGGTAACAGGTGAGCGATACCCGCAGATGACCTGGAAGGCTTCTTTCCCTCCGGCCAGCGCCTGCAGCGCATGCAGCTGATCCAGGAGCTGCGGCTCTATCGGATAGACGGTCTCGGTCCGAAAGTCGCGCAGCAGCTGATTGACCTTCGCCATGACCTGCGGCACGTAGGCGCCGGATTCGAAGTACACCGCCGACAAGCTCTCGCCCGTGTGCGTGTGCACGAAGTCGAGCTGGCGCCTGGCATCCGTGGCAGCGAGGATGCCGGGCGCACGCGCCAGCGCTGCTGCCGCCAGGCCCATGTTACGCAGGAAATGGCGTCGTGTTGGCATCCGCATCAATAGACTCCATGAAGGACTGGCATCTTACCGCTTTCGGCCACAGCGGGCTGGCGCATTGGTGTTGTGACTCGCAGCACGCTGGCCAGATTGACCGGAGCTTCCCTCGCAGCCGCGCTCCTGCCGGTCTCGCGGGCCGGCGTCGGCTGCGCCAGTGCCTGCGCCACGTGTTCCGGTGTGCCCAGATCACTCCATCCGCACCTGGCAACCGGTAGCACGCGCAGCCGCTGGCGGTTTGCCCGGGCCAGAACGTCCCGGGAAAAATCCAGGTCCGGCAGTGTTTCATACAAGCTCGCAAGCCGGGTGGCTGCCTCCTGCTCGGCTGCCAGCGCCTGCCGCATCGCTGACACCACATGCGGGTAGTGGCGCTCAAACAATTCCAGCAGCGAAGCGGCATGAGCGGCAAGGATAAAGGTGCTCCACAATGCGCCACTGGCGATCAGCTCACGCGCCTTCTGGACGCTGGGCTTTTCGACGAAATCTGCCACTGCGAAGGTGCCTTGAGCGCTGTTGCGGCCCGGAGCGATGTAGCCGAGCTCAGGGTCGGGGAAACTGGGTTCCATACCGAGCAGAACGATCTGTCCAGGGGCTGCACGCAGTGCCGTGAATGCCGAGCGCATCGCTGTTATCAATGTGGACTCGTCGGCGATGAAATGATCGGACGGCAGCAGCATGACATTCGCATCGGGATCAACACGCATGATCTGCAGTAGCTGCAGCAGGATGCCATTTGCCGTGCCACGATTGTGCGGCTGCACGATCAGCTGGTGTGCGCGCCACGGCCGCGTCGGTTGCCACCAGCGGCGATGCTGATCAGCCACGATCAGGCTGACGTGCACGCTGTCAGCCACGCTTGCAGCCCGGCGCAGCGCTTCTTCCAGCAGCGACGGGCCACCTTGCAGCGAGCAGTACTGCTTGGGCACCGAGGCGCCATCCGCACACTTCGTCAACTGACGAAGACGCTTGCCCTCACCGGCGGCGAGCACCAGTACCCAATCGTGACCGGACGCATTCATGGCAGCCATCCACGCCTCGCCTACTCTTACGCAGGATGCCGCCGCGCCGCGCCCCTGCCAATTCGGGCTTGTACCTAGATATCGGCTGCGGCATGTCCGTATGGCTTGTCGCGCGCCGGCCCCGCAGCATTCAGCCTGCGTTATGTGACCCATGGAGCTATGACATGAGCAACGTGAAGTGGTTCGCAATTCTCGCTGCCGGATTGATTGCGCTGCTGGCGGTCTCGACTCTGGCCTTTTCTGCTGAGGCTTCGGCGCCTGCCACAGCGGCGAATCAATGCACGAGCATGGCTGCCCGATGATGGAAGAGCATGAATACATGTCGCACAGACATGTTCACGAAGCCGGAAGCGAGAGCACGAAGTAGCGCGTAACGGGTCGCTACGCGTCGTTGCGGCTTTCTGTGGTTCCCGTCGCGGCCCACTCGCGCCAGATCGTCAGGGCAACGCCCAGCAGTACCGGGCCGACGAACGCACCAACAAACCCAAACGCAGCCATCCCGCCCAACGCACCGAACATGATCAGCAGGAACGGCACGTGCGTCGCAGTGCTGATCAGCAATGGGCGCAGCAGATTGTCGATGGGATGCACGAAGATCACTCCCCAGGCGAACAGCGCGATGCCTTGCCACACATGGCCTGTCAGCAACAACCAGATGCCGGCCGGCACCCACACCAGGGCGGTCCCGAACGTCGGCATGACTGAGAGTATGCCGGTCAGTGCGCCCAGCAGCGCCGGCGCGTGCAATCCGACCAGCTGGTAGCCGAGTCCCGCCGCCAGGCCCTGCGCGAATGCCGTAACCACGAAACCATAGATGACGGCACGTGTCATCACGCCCGCGGCCCGCAGGTAGGGATCGAGACGGCTGCCAATGAAGCGCAGCAACACCCGGCGACACTGGACGATCAGCAGCTCGCTGTCGCGGTAGAAGAAGAACAGCGTCAGCGCGGTCAAGGTGAACCCGAGCAGGGTCTGGCTGATCGTTCCGAGTACGCCGCTGCCGTTGTGCTGCCATCTGCGCAGCCAGTCCAGCAGCTCTTGCCCGAGATCCGACGGCGCAGCCGCATAGTGGCTCAGGAGTTCCTGGAGTCGTTCGCCCAGCCAGGGAATATTGCGCACCGCAGGCGGCAGATTATTGGCACCACTTGCCACGGCGGCGGTGAACAGGCGGTAAGCCAGCAGCAACTCATTCTGCACCAGCACCAGCAGCCAGATCAGGGGCACGACGAGCGCACAACAGACCAGGACGGTCATGAGCAGCGCGGCCGTGGTGCGCCACTGGCCCAGCATGGCGGCAAGACGGCGATACGCCGGCCAGGTGACATACGCCAGGATAGCCGCCCACAGCAGCGGAGCCAGGACCGGTCTCAGAATCGCCAGGCAGGCCAGGCCCAGTAAACCCAGCAGAAAGTACAGGATAGTGTGTTTCGCCGGCAGGTGTGCAGCGTCGGACTCAGACTGGGTCATCAGGGTGCTCCACTGGATATACTATCCCGCACGGGCGCGCCGCTTGCCCTACGCATAAGCCCTGTTGCGCTGGCCACGATTTTGCAATCATGGTGGCACTCGTAATCTATCCGGAGCTGCAC
>JBAVRE010000241.1:0-2312 GCA_049694695.1 Steroidobacteraceae bacterium
GGGCTGCGCCGCCAGCCGTGGGTTTTGTCAGTCTCGGCTGCCCCAAGGCGCTGGTGGACTCCGAGCGCATCATTACCGAGCTGAAGCTGCGCGGCTATGAGATCGCACCCGACTACGCCAAGGCCGATCTGGTGGTAGTCAATACCTGTGGTTTCATCGACTCGGCCATCGACGAATCGCTCTCGGCCATCGGCGAGGCACTTGATCTGAACGGCCGAGTGATTGTCACTGGCTGCCTGGGTGTGAACCCCGAGCGCATTCGCGAACGCCATCCCAAGGTGCTGGCCATAACCGGGCCGCATGCCACCGAAGCCGTGCTTGCGGCAGTCAACCAGCACCTGCCGCAGCCGCATGACCCGTACCTCGACCTGCTGCCGCCACAGGGCATCCGCCTGACACCACGGCACTACGCTTATCTGAAGATCTCGGAAGGCTGCAACAACAAATGCAGCTTCTGCATCATTCCCTCGCTGCGCGGCCTGCTCGCCAGCCGCCCACTCGATGAAGTGCTGCGCGAAGCTGAAATGCTGGTGCGCGGCGGGGTGCGCGAGTTGCTGGTGATTTCGCAGGATACCAGCGCCTACGGCAGCGATCTGAAATACGCACCTGTGCCATGGCGCGGCGAACAGCGCGCCACCCGATTCATAGAGCTTGCGCGTTCACTCGGTGAGTTCGGCGTCTGGGTACGTCTGCACTATGTCTACCCTTACCCGCACGTCGACGCCGTGATTCCGCTGATGAGCGCCGGCCGCATTCTGCCCTATCTCGATATTCCCTTTCAGCACGCGAGCCCGACCGTGCTCAAACGCATGCGCCGCCCGGCTCACGCCGAAAACACTCTGGCACGCATTCAGCTGTGGCGGCGCGAGTGTCCGCAACTAACGCTGCGCAGCACGTTTATCGTGGGTTTCCCCGGCGAGAGCGCAGCCGATTTCGAGCTCTTGCTCGACTGGCTCGATGAGGCGCAACTGGATCGCGTCGGTTGCTTCAAGTATTCCCACGTCGCCGGCGCGCGCGCCAACGAGCTCGATGGCGCAGTGCCCGATGAAGTCATGGCGCAACGCTATGCGCGCTTCATGGAGCGCGCGGCCGGCATCAGCAGCGCGCGCCTGGGCCGGCGTGTGGGCCAGCGCTGCCAGGTGCTGGTCGATCGGGTGCAGGGTGGCGAAGCCGTGGCGCGCAGCGCCGGCGATGCACCCGAGATCGATGGCGTCGTGCGTCTGCCGGCCAGTGCCGCCACCCGCCCCGGCGAGTTTGTCGACGTCGAGATCATCGCCGCAGATACCTACGATTTGCGGGCCCGGCTGGTGATTTAGGCCGGGTTGACCGCCACTGCCGCTTCCAGCAGCTGTGCTTCCAGCCATTTGCGAATGCGTTGCGCATCCGCAGTGCGCGTGTACTTGCCAAAGGAATCGAGCAGCACCATCACCACCGCGCGACCCTTGATCATGGTCTTGAGCACCAGGCAACGCCCCGCTTCGGTGATGTAGCCGGTCTTCTGGACGATGATGTTCCAGGCCGGGCTCTTGACCAGCAGATCGGTATTGCGATATTCAAGCACCCGCCGGCCAATGCGCACCGCGTGGCCGCGATCGGTCGAATACTCGCGAATCATCGGATGCCCCGCCGCCGCATTGACCAGGCGCACCAGGTCCGCAGGGCTCGCCACATTCTGGCTCGACAGGCCGCTCGGATCGACAAAATGTGCGCTCCGCATGCCGAGCAGCGCGGCCTTGTTGTTCATCGCCTGTACGAAAGCCGGCACGCCGCCCGGATAATTTCTACCCAGGGCATGGGCGGCGCGGTTTTCCGAGGACATCAGCGCCAGATGCAGCAGGTCGGCTCTGCTCAGCCTGGCGCCGATGGCGAGTCGCGAGAACGCGCCCCGACCATGTTCACGATCAGCGTCGGTGACAGTCAGCATTTCATCAAGCGGCTGCGCGCTCTCCAGCACCACCAGTGCCGTCATGAGTTTGGTGATCGAAGCGATGGGCGTCGGCACCTCGGCATGGCGCGAGAACAGCACCGCGGAATTGGTCTCGTCCAGTACCAGAAAGGCACCGGAGCGCAGCTGCGGCTGAAGCTGCAGGGCGCGTTGCGGGTGTGCCAACGCCGGCGCCGCCGCGATCAGCAGCGCCAACCCTAGGGAGAATATCGATCTACGCATCGGTGATTGCTGTCACTCGGAAATTGAAGCGCGCGCAGTGTAGCAAGAAACGACGCGCTCAGGCCCTGGGCCGCTCGTTGAGAAACGGGCCCTTCTGATTGGCCGGCACCGGCCGGCGCCGGCTCTTGCGCCACAGATCGTAGAT
>JBAVRE010000242.1:0-2036 GCA_049694695.1 Steroidobacteraceae bacterium
ATCCAGCGGGGTATAATCCTGATCCTTAAACGATTCATAGCGTTCGCTCGAATAGCCGGTAACGCTGGTCAGCGTATGGCCCGGCAAATCCCAGTTGGCCCGCAGTGATCCCATCCATAGCCGGCGCCGGGCAAAGTTATCCACGTTAGTGCCGATCGAGTCGATTGCCGCGCCATTGATCCCGGCGAGCGGACCATCGGCAATGTAGCTGTTGCCAATGACGGCGTCATCACGCACGTAGCCGATACTGGCGACAAGGTCCAGCGAATCAGTCGGCTTGAAGCGCAGTTTGGCTCTCAGCGCCCAGGAATCCTCACCACCGAAATCCGGAAATCCCGGTGTGGTCTGCCGGAACCAGCCCTTTTGGGTCAGCCTGCTGGCACTGAGACGAATGCCGGTGCGTTCCGAGACTGGACCCGAGATACTAGCACGCGCCTGCAGCAGGTCGTAGCGACCGACTGTCAGATCGCCTTCAGAACGCCAGCTAGGAGTTGGGTCTTCAGTCACGATACTGATGACACCTGCCACCGTATTGCGGCCAAACAGTGTTCCCTGCGGACCGCGCAGGACTTCCACTCGCTCTATATCAAGTGCCGTCTGATTGACCGCCGTCGGACGCGGAATGTAAACCTCGTCCATGTAGACTCCGACCGCAGGCTCGATACCAAAGTTATTCGTATCGGAGCTGATCCCGCGGATGGTGATTGATGCATCCGCAATGTCATCGGATGACCAACTGACGTTCGGAATCGAATTCAGGGAGTCCTGAAAGCGAATGGCGGACTGATCCTGCAGCGTCTGCGCTGAAACTGCTGACATCGAGATCGGCACATCTTGCAGTGATTCCACCCGCTTGCGCGCCGTGACGATAACCTCCTCGAGATCGGTTGTTGCTGGCGCGGCCTGCAGTGCTGCCGGCACTTGCAGGAGCGCAAGGCCCAGAACAATGGCGCTCGCCCGAGCGGATTGATGAATTGCCATGTCGCCCCCTTTACTTTGCAAACAGCCATCGCCTCGTTGTATTTGAATTCAAATTCAAGTAAATTGCAAGCATGAGCATTGGCAGGAACCAGAACTCGGCGCCGTCAACGTCGGCGCCCCGTATCCGGTTCCTCAGCGGCCCGCAGGTACGCGCACTCCTGCGCTACGATGACCTCGTGACTGCCATGGATCTGGCCATGAGAGAGGTCAGTACAGGCGGCTGCCTCTTGCCGCTACGTCAAGTTCTTGCCATTCCCGACACCAGCACTCGCTTCGGCACCATGCTCGGCTATCTGAATGACCCAGCCTGCTTCGGGGTTAAGGTCGTAGCCCTGCGCTCCGGTCGCGGTCATAGCGGCGCCTGTTCCCACACCGGCCTGGTATTGCTTTTCGACGCGCGCGCCGGACGCCCGGTGGCGATCCTCGATGCCGGTGAGCTCACCCGTATCCGCACCGCCGTCGTCAGCGTACTCGCGACGCGCACGCTCGCACGCGGCGAATCCCGTACCCTGGCCATCCTGGGAACCGGCGAGCAGGCTTCCGAACACCTGGCCGCGATGATCCAACTTCTGCCGTGGGACACGGTCGTCGTTTGGGGCCGTGATTTGGGTAAAGCTGACGCCATGATGAAGCAGTGCGAAGTGCCGGCGCGGATAAGTGCCCACTGCGTCGCATCGGTCGAAGAGGCCGTACGCCAGGCGGATGTGATCTGCACGGCCACCTCTGCCGCAGATCCCATCCTGAAAGGCTGCTGGATCCGCCCCGGAACCCACCTGTGCCTGGTGGGATCTTCCGTGGCCACGGATCGAGAGGTCGATGATGACTGCGTGCGCCGCTCACGCTTCTTCGTCGACTACCGTCGCAGCGCATTCGAGCAAGCCGGCGAGCTCTTGCACGCCATCCGCTGCCAGACTGTTACTGCCGATCACGTGGCAGCGGAACTTGGCGAGGTCCTGAATGGAACCAAGGCGGGTCGACGTTCCCCGGATGAAATAACGGTGTACAAGTCCCTGGGGCTTGCCGCCCAGGATCTGGCGGCCGCGACTCTGATTCTG
>JBAVRE010000243.1:0-4609 GCA_049694695.1 Steroidobacteraceae bacterium
CGGCATACGCGCAGGTCGAGCCGCGGCCGGGGCGGCTGGTGCTATTTCCCTCGACCATGTGGCATGCGACTGTTCCGTTCCAGGACGGGGAACGGATGACGATCGCTTTCGACGTGCGGCCGCCGGCGCGCTGACGCCACCTGTTGCGCAGTAGCAACATTTCTTCAGGCAAGCGGCCCTGCCAGCATCAAAAATGCAATCGATTGTTGCAATCGATTGCAAGACTTGCTTTAATGCGACCCCGGCCGAAGAGCTGGCCTGCAGTCAATCGCTATTTACCGAGGGGGATCACAAGTGAAGTACTCGAACAACGACACGTTGCTGCTGCGAATCCTGGCTGCGACATCGCTGGCCTGTGTTGCGCCTGTGTATGCGCAAACTGCGGCTACGCCTGCCGCCGCCGCTATTGCTGGCGCAGATACGCTGGAAGAAGTGGTGGTTACCGCCTCGACCGGTGACAAGTCAAAGTTGAACACCTCAACTTCCATCAGCTCGATCAACACCGAGCAAATTCAGAATTTTGGCGCAACCAGCACGGCCGAACTGTACCGAATGATTCCCGGTATCCAGGTTCCTGGTACGCAGGGCGATGGCGGTAACTCGAACATCGGTGTTCGCGGACTACGTACCCCTACGGGCGGATCGCCCTTCGTGCAGATTCAAGAAGATGGTCTGCCCACGGTTCTGTTCGGTGACATCCAGTTCGGCAATAACGATTACTGGACGCACCCAATGCCCACCGATGAGCGCATTGAAGCGATTCGCGGCGGCACAGCCTCAACGCTGGCATCGCAGGCCATCGGTGCCGTGCTGAACCATATCAGTTACACGGGCCGTAATGACGGCGGCTATGTTGAGCTCGAAAAGGGTCTCAATTACGACTGGACCAAGGTAAATTTCCGGCTCGGCAGCAACATCAATGACACCACGTACTACAACCTCGGTGGTTACTACGACGTCGGCAAGGGAATTCAGCACGCGGCTTACAACGTCAGCAATTCCTACGCGGTCAAGGGCAACATCACCAAGGAACTTGCTGACGACAAAGGCTACGTTCGCCTGCTGTTCAAAGCAGCCAACACGCAGGAACCCAGCTATAACGGTTGCATCACTGCAGCCAGTTTGAGTGGCAAGTCCGTGGGTGGGCTCGGGGCATCCACGCTCTGCGACGCCCGCAATCAGGCTCCGGGCTACTCAGCGCTGAACTCGGGCGCCCTGTTTTCCAATGTCAGCGGCGATCTCGCCAGGCAGCCGCTCAACGGCATTCTCACAAATGAAAAGATGGTGCAGATGCAGACGCACTATGACTTTGGCAACGGCCTGGTTCTTGACGACAATGCGCGCGTCGCGCAGATGAGCGGTGCATTCAATGTGCAGTTCTACGGCGCCGGGCCCACTGCCGGTGCAGTTGGTGCGGGTCAGTCGCTGATTTATGCCAATGGACCCCATGCTGGCCAAGTATTCACTGACCCCTATGTGAGCAGCAGCGCTTCGGTGCACACCAATATGAACCATATGGATCATATCGCCAACGATCTGTCAGCCACCTACAAGTTCGATATGAGCTCCGCGCATGCCGATTTGAAGATGGGCTACTTTTACTATTCACAGCGCATCGGTGAGGACTGGCATTCGAACGGCTCGATCAACGAGGCCCGTGGCAAAAATCCTGCCGAACTCGATTTGGTGAGCGGACTCAATGGCACCGGCAACCTATTGGCCGTCGGCGGTCAGACCGGTTTCAACGCCGGCTGGAACCAGCAGTTTGATATCACCTTCACCAACAATGCGCCCTACGTCGATCTCAACCTCGACATCGGCGGCTTGAACCTTGATGCCAGCGTGCGTGAAGAAATCTTCCAGGGCAATGGCTATGCACAGGGCAGCTCGGGCAACAAGATAAACGATGTCTCGGTTGTTCAGACCGATCCGCGCACCGGCACGCAAGTCACGACGACCCTGCCCATTCTGGGTTACGACAATCCGATCGAGGCGGTGAATTTCCAGGAACATGCCACCAATTGGTCGCTCGGCGCCCTGTACAAGTTTACGCCTGATCTGTCGGCATTCCTGCGCGCTTCGCGAGGCGTGCGCTTCAACGCGGACCGCCTGACTCGCAGCAGCCCGTCCTTTTTCAATCCAGATGGCACGCTCAGCTCGGCTGGTCAGGCCAACGCGGAATTTCCGGTTACGCAACAGGAACTGGGCCTGAAGAATCGTGGTGACCTATTCGGTGGTCATTACACCGTGGAACTGACGGCCTTCTATTCTAAGTACAGCATTTCCTCGCAGGAAATTTCTCAGACCAATTGCTTCAACATTCTGGGCATCAACGCGCCCACCTGTATCATCTCCGGGCAATACAAGGACAAGGGCGTCGAGCTGTTTTCCACTTACAAGGTTCATGGGTTCAATGTGCTGTTCAGCGCAACTTATGACGACTCGACGGTCGCAGCGTCTCAGAAGTCCGCTTACAAGAAATCTCCCAACATTCCGAACCTGACTTACACGGGCCTGTTCAGCTACGACGTCATGAGCAGAGGTGAAATCGGCATCAGTCTAAATGGCCAATCGAGCGTTCCGGGCGGCGATGGCAACTCCTATCCTGGCTCGACACTCGTTGGTGCGTTTCTCAAGTATCGCCCGGCCAAGAACCTGCAGCTCGGGCTCAATGTGTACAACCTGCTGAATACATTCGCGGCCCCAGGGGCAGCGGGCTTCGTTGGCGGGAGCAACAACACACTGGTCAATGCGGGTGTCGCCCAAGGTATTGGTGTGAAAGGCTCGGTCAGGCTCAGCTTCTGACCCATGCCGCAAGCTCGCGCGTGCCCCTACTCTCGCGCCTGAGCCAATCTGACAGGGCGGGTGCAGTTGCTTATTATGCTGCACCCGCCCTTCTTTGCTTCCGGGGATGGCCACACGCCGCTTGGGACAGAGGCTCTTGACTGCGAATATTGCTCAGCAATCAGACCGTAGAATCCGCTCCATTCTGATTGTTGGTGGTGGTTCGGCGGGGTGGATGACGGCAGCGGCGCTGAGTCAAACGCTCAGCAAAGGGTGCGCGATCACGCTGATTGAATCCGAGGAGATCGGCACAGTCGGCGTCGGCGAGGCGACAATTCCCACCATCAAGCTGTTTAACCAGACGCTCGGTCTTGACGAGAATGACTTCGTCAAGGCAACACAAGCCTCGTTCAAGCTCGGCATTCAGTTTGTCGATTGGGCGAAACCGGGGCGCCGGTATTTTCATCCATTTGGTAGTTATGGCCGCCCGTTCGATACGGTTTCAGTGCATCAATATTGGCTGGCGGCGCGCGCGGCCAGCGATATCACCCTGGATGAGCTGTCCATGTCTTGGGCGGCGGCGAGCCGGGGCAAGTTCGCACCGCCCTCGGCTGACCCGCGCAATGTGCTTTCGACCCATGACTATGCCTATCATTTCGATGCTGGGCTTTATGCGGCTTACTTACGCAAATATTCGGAGGCGCGCGGCGTGGTGCGGCATGAGGGCAAGGTCGCCTCAGTGCAGAAGTATAGTGACAGCGGCTTTGTCGAGAGCGTGACAATGGAAGGTGGCCGCGTCTGCGCCGCCGACCTGTTTATCGACTGCTCGGGATTTCGCGGCCTGCTGATCGAGGGTGCCCTCAAGACTGGATACGAAGACTGGACCCACTGGCTGCCCTGCGACCGCGCCATGGCCGTGCCTTGCGCCAGCGCTGGGGAGTTCACACCTTACACGCGCTCTACCGCGCGTACTGCCGGCTGGCAATGGCGCATTCCGCTTCAGCACCGCACTGGCAACGGCTATGTGTATTGCTCGAAGTTCATCAGCGACGACGAAGCGGCAGCGACGCTCACGGCCAACCTCGATGGCAAGGCGCTGGCCGACCCGCGCCCGCTGCGCTTCGTCACCGGGCGGCGCCGTAAGGTGTGGAATCACAACGTGATCGCCATCGGGCTTTCGAGCGGATTCCTCGAGCCGCTCGAGTCGACCAGCCTGCACCTGATCCAGGCAGGCATTGCCAAGCTCCTGGCGCTGTTTCCGGATCGCGATTTCGATCCGCTGGTGGTCGATGAATTCAACCGCATCGCCGCCAACGAAGTGGAGCGCATCCGCGACTTCATCATCCTGCACTACCACCTGAATCAGCGGCAGGAAGGTGAGCTGTGGCGTTATTGCGCCGGCATGAGCATTCCCGACACGCTGCAGGAAAAGATTCAGCACTTCCGTCGCTACGGGCGATTGGTGCAGCGCGAATACGATCTGTTCGGCCCGACCTCGTGGTTGGCCGTGCATATCGGGCAGCTCAATACGCCGCAGCGGCCCGATCCGTTGATTCACTACCGCGACGTCGACGGGGTGCAGTGGTTGGGGAAACTGCGTGCGGCCATGGTTGCGGCAGCACAGCAGCTACCTACGCATCAGCAATATATCGACAAGTACTGTAGAGCAGAACAAACGAGGGGGTAGGCGCATGAGTCCAAAGGCATGGGTGGCGGCAGTGGCACTGCTGAGCTTTCAGTTTAGTGCGCAGGCCGGGAATCCCGGCGTGATCGAGTTGCCGCGCGCGCTGTTCGCTACCGGAGACGATCCGGCGCGCGCTCAGCC
>JBAVRE010000244.1:0-3360 GCA_049694695.1 Steroidobacteraceae bacterium
TCATGGGATCATCTCTCAACGGGTGATGAGGTCGTAACTAGTGCGCGACTTACTGGAACGGCTGCTACGGGATGCGGGCGGGCTAACCTTCGGCGAGTTGATTAAAGATCGAGTCTGGGCAGCCGAAGAGATTCGACGGCAGAGGTCAGAGCTGGAATCAATAAAGTTGAGATGGACGGTGCGCAGGACGCGGCAACCTGGCCCGAACCCTCCACGCGATGCCGTGGTGCGTATTCCGCTTGATGCCGGGCCAGGATTCCGCTCCATGCCGGGCCAGCGTTCCGGAGCATGTCGGGCCACCATTTCGCTCCATGTCGGGCCGGGGGTGTGACGCGGGTTAACCGCCGCTACCGTGATCTTCGTTGCAACCAGCAAGGAGATCGACGGTGGGGCAGAAGAGGTTACCCGTGCGCAAGATTAGAGAGGTATTGCGGCTCAAGGCCGATGGATTCAGCGACCGGCAGATCGCGCTGACGGTTGGCAGTGCCCGCTCGACCGTGCAGTCGTGCCTGCAGCGGGCTCGCGAGGCGGGCCTGACGTGGCCATTGCCCGCCGAGCTGGATGAAGCGACGCTGCACGAGCAGCTATACCGGCGTTCGGTGCCGCTCTCGCGCACGCCGCAGCCCGACTTTGCCTACCTGCATCGTGAGCTGCAGCGCCGCGGCGTCACGCGCTTGCTCTTGTGGGAGGAGTACAAGGCCGCACAGCCCGATGGCTGGCAGTACAGCGAGTTCTGCGATCAGTATCGCCATTGGCTTGCCCGCCAGGAGCTGGTACTGCGCCAGGATCATGCGCCGGGTGACAAGTTGTTTGTCGATTACGCCGGTCAGACGATGCCGATCACTGATCGGCACACCGGCGAGTTCCAGGAAGCACAGATCTTTGTCGCCGTGCTCGGCGCCAGCAACTTGAGCTTCGCCGAGGCCACGTGGAGCCAGGCACTGCCCGATTGGCTCGGCAGCCACGTGCGCGCCCTGGAGTACATCGGCGGCGTGCCGCGTGCGATGGTGCCCGACAACCTCAAGAGCGGTGTGCTCAAGGCCCATCGCTACGAGCCCACCCTCAACCCCGCGTATCAGGACTTGGCCGAGCACTATCAGCTGGCGATCTTGCCTGCGCGCGTGCGCAAGCCCCGCGACAAGGCCAAGGTCGAGACCGGTGTGCTGGTGGTGGAGCGCTGGATTCTGGCACGGCTCCGTAACCACACCTTCTTTTCACTTGGCGAGCTCAACGCCACGATCCGCACGCTCATCGAACGCCTCAACACCCGGCCCTTCAAGAAGCTGCAGGGGTGCCGTCGCTCACGCTTCGAGGAGCTGGAACGCGCGCACCTACGACCCCTGCCACTGCGGCCCTATGAGTTTGGCGAGTGGAAGATCGCCAAGGTGCACCCCGATTATCACATCGAGGTGGCCCGCGCCTATTACTCCGTCCCCTACGCCCTGATCGGCGCGCGCGTCGATGTGCGCCTGACCGCTCACGGCGTAGAGATATTTCATGGCGGCAAGCTGATCGCCGCCCATGCGCGCGCCCGCGAGCGCGGCCAACGATCTACGCGCCGTGCGCACCGGCCCGCCAGTCACGTCGCGGTCATCGAGCAGACGCTGGAGCGCACCCTGATACGCGCCACCCAGATCGGCGTCGCCACCGCGGAGCTGATCCGCCAGCAAGCGCTGCGACGAGCGCATCCGGAAGAGACCTTGCGCAGTGCCCAAGGCATCTTGCGCCTGGCGCATGACTTCAGTGCCAGCGAGTTGGAGAGCGCCTGCGAGCGGGCACTGCTCTTGCGCTCCTACAGCTATCGGGCCGTGCGCACGCTGATTCAGTCGCCGGCCAGTGCGCCCCCACGCGCGGCACTGAACCTGCCGCACGAGAACCTGCGCGGCGCGGGCTATTTTGCCTCTCTCGCCCTGCCACTTGAAGGAGTATCCATCGATGTTGACTGAACCCCTGATCCAACAACTGCACCACCTGCGCCTCAAGGGCATGGCCAGTGCCCTTGAACAACAACAAGCGTCCCCCGATCAGATCGATCGCTCCTTCGAGGACCGACTCGGGCTGATGATCCAGCACGAGATCAGCGAACGAGCCGGGTACCGTATGGCCCAACGCCTGCGCTGGGCGAAGCTGCCGATGCCCGCCTGTGTTGAAGACCTCGACACGCGCGCCCCACGCGGTATCGATCCGGCGCAGCTCGCCCAAGTGATCGACCTGGCGTGGATCAAAGAGCACCTGAACGTGCTCCTCACCGGCCCGACAGGTGTGGGCAAAAGCTATCTCGCCGCCGCGCTCGCACACGCCGCCTGCCGCGCTGACTTCAGCGTGCGTTGCTTCCGGCTGCCGCGCCTGATCGAAGAGCTGGCCCGCTACGGCGCCATGCAAAAGCGCTCAGCCCTGTTTCGCCAACTGGCCAAAGCCGAGCTGCTGGTGCTGGATGATTTTGGGCTTGCGCCCTTGAGTGATGAGACCGTGCGCGATCTGCTGGAGATTCTCGATGATCGCTATGATCGGCGCTCCACCCTCATCACCAGTCAGTTGCCCATCGATCAGTGGCATGCCTATCTCGGTGATCGCACCGTCGCTGATGCCATCCTCGATCGGCTCGTTCACAACAGCTATCGGCTGGTACTCAAAGGCGAGTCCATGCGCCGACACAAAACCGTCGGCAGCAAACCCACTGCGCCTTCACGAATAAAAGGCCATTGACGAGCGATTCGTTTTCAACCACAGTCCGCTGACCGCGTCAGCACCAGCCCGGCATGAACCGGAACACTGGCCCGACATCCTCCGGAATGCTGGCCCGGCTTGAGCGGAATACGCAAAGATAGTTAGATTATATCTCTAAGATATTGATTTATATGGCTCCCTGGGTTGGACTCGAACTCGCGTGTAAGTAGCTGAGCGATAAGCTGGTTCCCGTTCACGCTGCAAAACTTACCCCCAGAGGTACCCCCGTAACGTCTGCGCTTCGGTGACACGGGCTGAAGCGGCGTGACGCCGATTGGATCGCGGCATTTTGGGACAGTTGGGTAATGCGCGTACCAATGAACTTAGTAAATCGTTTTGGGCGCGCGCGCCATCCCGTGCATTACCGGCAGTCGGTGCTTTGCGATGGACCACCGGTGGCGGGGCCGAACCTGCTCGTTTAGTCCGTTATTGCGCCGGCGAGCGTTGTACACACTTTGCATATGCCTTCTTAGGGTTTACGCCAGCGGCGTGCTCGGAAAGCATGGGAGTCTTTGGATCAGCGGGCCTCCCATCCTGAATGAGGAATCAGCGGGTGCCCAGCCGTGAATCACGGATGGGGCTCAACGCTCCGGTCTTCAGGGTAAGAGTCCAGATGTGCGCATGGCCTGACTG
>JBAVRE010000245.1:0-7441 GCA_049694695.1 Steroidobacteraceae bacterium
CGCTGTGGTTGGGTGGGTGGGGGCTGGGGCGTGTCATCTGGACCGCGCCGCGCGCTGCGCCGGTGCCGGTGGCCATCCTGCAGGGCGCAATTCCGCAGGACGAAAAATGGCAGCTCGATAATCTCGAACCCACCAAGCTGCGGTATCGCACACTGAATGATCAAAGCGCCGACGCGCGACTGATTGTCTGGCCCGAATCGGCCATCCCCGAGCTTGCCAACCTCCTGGCGCCATATCTTGCCGAAATCCAGGCCAGCTCGCGCGCGCGCAATGCGGATGTCGTGATGGGTGTGGTGCGTCTCGGGGACAACGGCCGGGATTACTACAATTCGATCCTGGCCCTGACTGGCACGGGCGCGGTTTTTTACGACAAGCGGCACCTCGTGCCCTATTCGGAGTTCCTGCCCGTGCCCGCCTTCGTGCGCCAGTGGCTGAGGCTCATGAACCTGCCTTACGCCGATTTCACCTCGGGCAGCGAGCTGCAGGCACCGCTGCGGGCAGGTGGCCTGAAGCTGGCTCCCACCGTCTGTTACGAGGATGGTTTTGGCAGTGCCCAGCTGGCCCTGGTGCGTGCCTCCGACGTGCTGGTCAATGTCACCAACGATGCCTGGTTCGGTCATTCGCCGGCTCGCTACCAGCACCTGCAGATCGCCCGGATGCGGGCGCTCGAGTCCGGGCGTTACCTGCTGCGCGCCGGGAATGACGGCATTTCGGCCGTTATCGGCCCGCGCGGCGAGTTACTGGCCATGGCGCCCGAATATCAGCCGGCCCTGTTGCGTGGAACCGTCGTGCCGATGAGCGGTCTATCTCCCTACGTAAGACTCGGCAACTGGCCGGTGCTGGTGCTTGCCCTGCTTGGGGCCACCGGTGCGGGCTGGCGTCGCCGGGTACGGGCTGGCGTCCGGGTTCCCTGAGGCCCGTGCGGCCGTTCAAGGTATTATTCTCGTACAGCGATATGACTGGAGCGATGTAGATATGTCAACCGAGTTTGCCACCCCCCGACTGATCGGCGTGATGCTGATCGTCACCCTGCTCAGTGCCTGCGCGCCGCAATCATCGACAGCAGCGCCCACCAGTGCCGCGCCTGCCGGCGCCGCGTCCGCGGCCATGCCGGGCGCGGAGCGTGCGCGAGGCGCGCCGCTGGTGAGCGGCCTGCCCGATTTCGCAGCGCTGGTCGAGCAGGTTGGCCCCGCGGTGGTCAATGTCACGGTGATCGAGAAGCGGCAGCGCAATCCGTTGCAGCGCCCGGGCAGCCCGTTCTCGGATGACGACGATCCGTTCAGTGAATTCTTCCGTCAGTTCCAGAACCAGCCGCGCGACAACACGCCGGAAGAGGGCGTGGGTTCAGGTTTCATCGTCTCGAGTGACGGCTACATTCTCACCAACACGCACGTGGTCGACAACGCCACCCGCGTCATCGTGCGCCTCACTGACCGGCGTGAATTCCAGGCCAAGGTGATCGGTTCAGACGACAAGTCCGATGTCGCGTTGCTGAAGATCGATGCGAAGAACCTGCCGGTCGTGAAGATTGGCGATCCCAGCAAACTGCGTCCGGGCGAGTGGGTACTGGCGATCGGCTCGCCCTTCAATTTTCAGAACAGCGTCACCGCCGGCATCGTCAGCGCCCTGGGTCGCGAAGTGCCCAATGCCACCAATTACAACTATGTGAATTTCATCCAGACCGACGTCGCGGTGAATCCGGGCAACTCCGGCGGTCCGTTGTTCAACCTGTATGGCGAAGTAGTCGGCATCAACTCGCAGATCTACAGCAACACCGGCAGCTATGCCGGCCTGTCGTTCGCGATTCCGATCGACATCGCCAACAACGTGCGTGAGCAGCTGGTAGCCACCGGGCACGTCACCCGCGGGCGCATTGGCGTGGGCATTCAACCGGTGACGGCGGCGCTGGCCGAGAGCTACGGTCTCGATCGGCCGCGCGGCGCGGCGGTGAGTTCCATCGATGAGGGCGGTCCGGCCGACAAGGCCGGTCTGAAGCTCGAAGATGTCATCCTGAGCGTGAATGATCGCAGGATCGAGCGCTCCTCGGAGCTGCCGGCGCTGATCGCCGCGGTCAGGCCCGGCGCGAAGGCCGAGCTGGAAGTATGGCGCGGCAAGGGCATCAAGCACCTGAGCGTCACCGTTGAAGAGCTCAAGGACAAGGCCAGCGTTGCCAAGAGTGGCGGCAGTGGCGCCAGCAGCGACAAGCTGGAAAAGCTGGGCCTGAGCGTGCGCGAGCTTACTGTGCAGGAGAAGTCCCAGCTGCATACCAACGGCAGCGTGGTCGTGACCGAGACCGATGGTCCGGCGGCCGAAGCGGGCTTGCGCGCCGGTGATGTGATTCTGGGCGCCAACCGTACCGCCGTGAATTCGATCGCGCAGCTGCGCGATGCGGTGCGTCAGGCCGGCCGGGCCGTGGCCTTGCTGGTACAGAGCAACCGGCAGCAGCGCATCGTCACGATCCAGACGGACTAGGCACCCGGCGGAGCAAGCACCCGGCGCAGTTGTCGGACCGGGGCTATGGCCCCAGGTCGGCAATCGCCGGGTTGGCGGGCATCACGTCCTTCATCGAGGCCGACACGGCTTCGGCCTTGCGCATGACGCGCAGCAGGTTGGTGCCCGCCAGTTTGGCCAGCATGGCATCCGTCCAGCCGCGGTCGATGAGCTCGGCGAACAGATTGGGATAGTCAGCCACGCTCGAGAGCCCATCCGGCACCATGTCTATGCCGTCGAAGTCGCCGCCGATGCCGACATGGTCGATACCGGCGATCTTGACGACGTGCTCGATGTGATCGGCGACGTCCTTCACGGTGACCACCGGCCGCGGGTGCGCTTTTTCCCAGGTGGCGAGCGCAGCCGCGGCGCGCTCGGGCTGGCCGATGTAGAGCCCGTTGTAGGGTGGTGCGCTGTAGCGCGTGGTTTCGGCGGCCTGGTCGGCAGCCCATTGATTCATGTCCGTGCTCACATATTCGGGGACGAAATTGACCATGACCACGCCGTCATGCAGCGCGATCATCTGCAGGACGTCGTCAGGTACGTTGCGTGGATGATCGGTTATGGCACGCGCACTGCTGTGCGAGAACATGACCGGCGCGCGGCTCAGGTCAATGGCCTGGCGCATCACCTCGGGCGAGACATGCGAGATATCGACCAGCATGCCGAGGCGATTCATCTCGGTGACCACGGCGCGGCCGAAAGGCGTGAGGCCCTTGTGCAGCGGATTGTCAGTCGCCGAATCAGCGAGTGCATTGTTGGTGGTGTGGGTGAGCGTCATGTAGCGCGCGCCCAGGGCATAGAACTGGCGCAGCGCCGCGATGCTCTCACCGATCTGGTGGCCGCCTTCGACACCCATCATCGAGGCAATGCGGCCGCTCTTGTGGATGCGTACGATGTCATCGGCCGTGCCCGCCAGCGCAAAGGTCTCGGGGTAGCGCTCGACCAGGCCGCGTACGGTGTCGATCTGCACCAGGGTCGCGCGCACGGCCTCGGCGCCGGTGATCGAGACCGGCACCCACACTGACCAGAACTGGCCGCCGACGTGCCCCTGGCGCAGGCGCTTGATGTCAGTCTGCAGCTTCGTGACCGGTGAATCCGGCGTGCCGGTCAGGTCGGTAGTCCAGAGCTTGTTGCCAAATTTTTCGTGCAGGGCCTCGGCAAAGTCGTTGTGCCCATCGATCAACGGTGTCGCCTTCAGAATGCGGGCGATGTGGCTGGCGGTGGCGTCGTCGGGCGACGCGGCGCTGCGGGCTGGCACTGCGGCGCATAGCAGCGCAGCAGCAAAAAGGACAGGGGCGATCTTCGGCACCGTGATCGGCATCATGCTCTCCTGGGCAAAGTGACTAGGTGCGCAGCGCCAGCTGCACGACTGACGCGAGATCGGAGCGCAGCGGATCGATGGCCGGCAGCCCATGGCGCTCCGCGGTCCTGGCCAACAGCTGCGTGGCATCCGGCGGCGTGAGTCTGGAAGTGTTGAGCGCAATGCCCACGAAGCGGGCCGCGGGATTGGTGCGCCGTGCCAGCTGCAGGTGCAGGTTCATCACTTCATCGAGCGGCGGAATGGGGAAGGTCGGGTAGCCATCTACGTGAGTGCGCAGCGGATCGTGGCAGAGCACCAGCGCGTCGGGCTGTGAGCCATGCAGCAGCCCGAGCGAAACCCCGGCATATCCCGGATGCATGATCGAGCCCTGGCCCTCGATGATGTCCCAATGAGCCGGGTCATTGGCGGGCGACAGGCTTTCGGCCGCCCCGGCAATGAAATCGGCAACCACCGCATCGATCGCCACGCCGCTGCCGCTGATCATGATTCCGGTCTGGCCGGTGGCACGAAAAGTCGCGCTGACGCCGGCGGCCTGGAACGCGCGCGTCAGCGCCAGGGCTGTGTATTTCTTCCCCAGAGCGCAATCGGTACCCACTGTCAGCAGGCGCTTGCCGGTGCGCGGCAGCCCGGTGCCGACCGGAAATTGTTGCATGCTGTGGCGGATATCATGGAGCGCCCGCCCATGGCGCGCCGCCATCTCGCGGATCGCAGCCACGCTTGCCAGGCGCGTGTGCATGCCGCTGACAACGTCGAGCCCGGCCTCGAGCGCCGCGCAGATGGCCGGTATCCAGTGCGGCGCGATCTGTCCACCAACCGGGGCTACGCCGATGAGCAATGAGCGCGCGCCGCGCGCGACCGCCTCGGCAGGTGTGAGGCGCGGCAGTCCGATGTCAACTTTCCCGCCGGGCAGGTTCCATTGTCCGGTGCAGGCCTCGGGCCGCCATTGGCGCACGCCGAAGGCGGTCTTGGCGTTCGAGTCATTGAGCTCGTCGCCGACGAACAGCAGGTAGGGTAAACGGATATCAGCCATGAGTGCCTCGAACTCGCGACCAGAAACTAAAGACCGCCCAGCCCACGATCATGACTGCCAGTCCATAGCGCGCGGTCGGCGGCCCCGTGAACCAGGATGACACCACCACGCCCATACTGGAGAGCACGAAGATCGCCGGCACCAGCGGATAGAATGGGACCCGAAACAGCTGCGGCGACGCGGGTTCGCGCCGCCGGAACACGAATATCGCGGCGCCCGCCAGTGCGACGAAGAACCAGCTCGCTACCACGACCAGCGACAGCAGGGCGTCAAAGGCATTCAGCAGCGCGAGCACCGTTGCGCACCCGGCAATCGCCAGCACGGCGCGTTGCGGTATGCGGGTATGCTCCGACACGCGGGCAAAGCTCGAGAAAAACAGGCCATCGCGCGCCATCGCGTAGATCACCCGCGAGTCGGTGAACAACGAGGCGTGCGCCGCGCCCAGGATGGAAAAGGCCACGAATACGCGCACGAAGCTTGCCAGGCCCTGGTAGCCCACCGCGGCCAGCGCATCGGCCACCGGCTGCTTGCTGGCCGCCAGGCCCGCGGCGCCCAGGCCGTAGGCACAGGCCGCGTTGACCGTTACATAGATGACGACCAGGCCGATCACGCCGTAGATGAATCCGCGCGGCAGGACGCGTTCGGGATCCTTCATTTCACCGGCGCAATAGGTGACCGTCTGCCAGCCTTCATAGGCCCACAGCACGGCTACCATCGAGCCGACGATCGCCGTAAAGCCGGGGGTAACGCTGGCCACGGCGGGCAATTGTCCGGCCACCGAATGCGGCGCTGCCAGCGCAATGAGGGCTGCCAGGAGCAGCAGCACGCCGCCCTTGGCTACGCCGGTCACGCCCTGCAGGAATGCAGTGGCGTGCGCCGTACCCAGGTTGAGCAGCGTCAGCAATGCGATGGCAGCGAGCGCGAGCACTTTGGCCGTTACGTTTGCCAGGCCAAACAGGCGTTGCATGGTGTCGCCGAAGGCCACGGCCAGGGTCGCCACCGTGCCGCCGCCCACCGCCAGCATGATGGTCCAGCCGAACAGGAAGGCGGGCGCGCGACCGAAGGCATCGCGAATATAGACATACATGCCGCCGGCATCGGGACGGCGCGCGCCGAGTTCGGCCATCGTCAGCGCGCCGGACAGCGCCATCACGCCGCCGAAGATCCACGCGGCGTGCGAGAGCAGCAGCGAACCGCCCGCCAGCCGGATCACCGTGCCAGGTACGAAGAAAATGCCCGAGCCGATCACCGCGCCAATGGTGAGCAGCGCGACGTCGCGGATTCCGAGCGAGCGACGCAGTTCGTTGCTGTGTGCGGTCACGCTACAAATTATATACTGATATCGGAGCGCGCCCCTCCCTGCATCGCATCAGCGCCGGGGAGCAAGCCGACGGCCGTATTCGTGCGTGGGCCAGGCTGGAGCGGTTGGCACCCACGGCATTGAACAGCAGGAGCGCTCGCCATGAAACTCACTACCAAGATCGTAACCTGGCCGCTGCGGCAGCCGTTCACCATTGCGCGCGAGACCTGGACTTCAATCACCTGTATACAAGCCACACTCACCGACGCGCGGGGCAGGATGGGGCGCGGCGAAGCTGTGGGCGTCGATTATGCCGGCGAGACGCCCGAGTCGATGCTGGCCCAGATCGAGGCGGTTCGCCCACGCATAGATGCCAGCCTGACGCTCGAGTCCCTGCAGGTCCTGCTGCCGGCGGGCGGCGCACGCAATGCGCTCGACTGTGCGCTCTGGGATCTGAACGCAAAACGCTCGGGCATTCCTGCCTGGCGGGCCGCGGGGCTCAGAAATTTCGAGCCGCGACCCACCTCGTTTACCTTCGGCATCATGGCCGAGCCGCTGCTGCGCTCGGGCGCCAGGGATCACGCTCATTTTCCACTGCTCAAGGTAAAGACAGATCGCGAGCACGGACTCGATAGCGCGCGCATCGTGCACGAGGAGGCGCCCAATGCCCGCCTGATACTCGATCCCAACGCCTCATGGGGCGAAGCCGAGCTGCGGCGCTTCGCGCCTGAATTCGAAAAGCTCGGGGTGGTATTGCTGGAGCAGCCGGTCGATCCGTGCAACGATGAGGTACTCAGGGCTGTTTCGCTGCCGGTCCCGGTGGCAGCCGATGAAGCCTTCAGCGACCGGCAATCGATCGCCGGGCTCAAGGGCAAATATCAGGTGCTCAATATCAAGCTGGACAAGACTGGTGGCCTGAGCGAAGCGCTGGCCTGCGCACGCAGCGGACTGGAGCAGGGATACCGCCTGATGGTCGGCTGCATGGTGGGCAGTTCCCTGTCGATGGCCCCGGGCGTGCTGGTTGCCCAGCTGTGCGACTACGTCGATCTGGATGGGCCCTTGTTGCAGGCCAGCGATGTCCCGCACCCGATTGACTACCTGGACGGCAGGATTGGTACGCCCAGCCCGGCGCTCTGGGGATAGACCGGTGGCGGCCAGAGTGCCGGCCAGAGTGGCGGTCTGGCGCCAGCCGGCCTAAACTCCGCCCAGGATTACAAGAACAGGGTGAGGCTTATGAGCATCAAGAATGCATTAGCCGCGACGCTGGTCGCGGTCACGGGCTGCTTTTGCGCAACAG
>JBAVRE010000246.1:0-8351 GCA_049694695.1 Steroidobacteraceae bacterium
CCTTGTAGATCTCCCGAAAGCGCTGCAGTTTTTCAGCATCTGTGGCGGCTTGCGCTGAAATAGCTCTGCACAAAGCCGTGATCGCCAATGCCGCAAAAAGCGTGCTGGTGCGTCTCATACGATTCCCTCAATTGACTGCCGAATCTGACGGCAGGAGCCGGGCTGCAACCAGTTCAGTGTAACCGAATCACGCGCCGCGCAGTGCGGCCAGGCTCTGGCGCTGGGCGCCGGTGCCATCGAAATTGGAGGACGCCAGCCAATGCTCGAACGCCGCTTTCGCAGCCGGCCATTCCTCGTCGAGCATCGAATACCAGGCGGTGTCGCGGTTGCGGCCCCGGACTATCATGTGCTTGCGGAAGATGCCTTCGAAGGTAAAGCCGAAGCGGAGGGCCGCCCGGCGCGACGGCTCGTTGAGTGCGTTGCACTTCCACTCGTATCGGCGGTAGCCCAGGTCCTCGAATATGTACCTCATCAGCAGGTACTGGGCCTCGGTCGCGCCCGGCGTGCGTTGCAGGCTCTTGCCGTAGAGAATGTTTCCGACCTCGATGCACCGGTGCGTCGGGTCAATTCGCATCAGAGTCTCGAAGCCCACTGCACGCCCCGTGGATTGATCAACAATTGCGTAGAATAGAGGATCGGTGGAGGCCGCCTTGCGAGCCAGGAAGCCGTGGAACGACTGCTCGTCCATGAATGGCTCGTCGAACAGGTATTGCCAGCGCGCTGCGGCGCCAATTCCATGCGTCTCCTGCCACAGTGATGAGGCGTGCCGGTCCGGATCGAGCGGCTCAAGTCGAATGAACCGACCGGCGATAGCCCGGCGTTCGGGGCGGGGAGCTGCATGCGCCGGAACCTCCGGTCCGATGGGGAGGCCTGAGAGGGGATCGGGAACCTTGATGTTCATGAGAGGGCTCCAGGGGTGCCGCGTGACCATGCGCCGCCCGGCAGGAGATTATGGCGCCTGCTGCTGTTCGTTCTTCACATACATCATGATGTTGATGAACGTGTCGGTCCAGTAGATGCCCCTGTTGTCAGCGAGGTACTTCAGCAGCGCTTCGTGTGCCTCACTGGACACGGCAATGTAGTCGCCACCGACTCCGTGAAAAGTGAAGTTCGCCATCGTGCCTTTCGCGGCAGACTGCTTAGCGATTGCAATCAACTGCTCGCCGGTGACGTTGGTTGGCACTGCCGTACTCACGGCAAATGGATCCAGTGTCCACATATCCGCTGTGACACCACCGGGAGCAGACTTGATGGCCACGAAGTCGGCTTTGATCGCTGCAATGTAATTCTCACCGGCAGCCCGGAGATCGCCGCAGGGCACGGCGAAGGTGCGCTCCGTCTTGCCATCGATCGCGTGGAGTATGGCGTTGCCGAGGCGTATCTGCGCCGCGAGTTGCCCAACGCTGACCTTGTCGAGATCGTTATCAACCGTTACCCATTCATGGCCAGGGGCCGCGCGGGAGCACTGGTGAAACAGCGTGTGGTTCGCAAGTTCGTGGCCCAGCGTTGCCGCCTGGCGCCACTCAGCCAGGCGCTTGCTGACGGTAGCGCTGCTCAGGACCAGATTGAACGTACCCTTCAACCCGTACCTATTGAGCGCGGGAATCGCGTTATCGAGTTGCGAAGTGATCGCATCGTCATAGCTGAGGCTGACGGCAGCTTTCGCGCCGTCGGGCCATGCAAATGGCTTGCCGGCGGTTGGTGCAGCCTGACTGGCAAACGCAAGCAGCGGGGCAATCGCCAGGGACGCAAACAGTGCTTTCATCCGGAGATTATGCACCCAAGTTCCTGGAAACCGGCGGTACTCTAAAGCGCAAGCTCATCGCGATGCCGCACCCTCAGGATCAGGCCGTAGATCATGCCTACCCCCAGCCACGCGAGCCCGACCTTCATCGCCAGCGCGCTCATGCCGCTGAACACCGCCAGCACGACAGCGATGCCGAGCAGGGGCGCCAACCAGTGCGCGAACCAGGCGTGGGATCTGAGACGCATGCCGAAGTGGTTTATCACCGACATCTGCAGCAGCAGAAAGCCGCTGAGTGCGCCGAAATTGACAATGGTGGCGAGATTGTCGAGCTGATTGCGCATGGCGAGCGCGACGCTAAGGGAAATGATTGCGGTGACAATCATGCTCACGTACGGTGTGTGATAGCGCGGGTGGATCCGGGCCAGTGCGTGCGGCAGCTGGCGATCGCGCCCCATGGCGTAGAGCACCCGCGCGACGCCGACCTGCATGGGCAGGGCGTTGGAGAGTCCCACGACCAGCACATACGCCCAGGCAATGGTGATGGCGGCCCACGGACCCACGGCCCAGCCAGCCAGCTCATAGGTGGCAGCGGCTGGGTCCTTTATGATGATGCCGGGCAGCAGATTGCCGAGCACCCAGGTCACGAGCACAAAGAATAGCGCCGAGATGATCAGCACACCAATGATGGCGCGCCCCACGACCCGACGATCATTGCCTTCGACCTCTTCCGAAAGCGTTGAGATGGCGTCGAAACCCAGAAACGACATGATGCAGATCGACGTTGCCGTTAACAGCGCAGCGCCGTCGAAACTGTGCGTGTTCCAGAAGGGCGCGAGCGAGAGATGGCCGGTGCCCATGCCGTGGCTCAAGGCAACCAGCGCCAGCCCCAGGAACGCGAACATCACCAGCGACTGTATGATGACGGCGATGAAATTGGCGCGGGTGGTGACCGTAACGCCAAACCAGTTGATGGTCAGCGTGGCGGCCACCATGATGACAATCCAGATCGAGCGGTCAACTCCGGGCAGCAGTGTGCCCAGCGCCACCGCAATCAGCACATACACAAAGGCGGGGATCAGCAGATAATCGAGCAGTATGAGCCAGCCAGCGAGAAACCCAGGATAGGCGCCGAGGCAGTGGCGTGCAAAGCCGTACACGGAGCCGGCAGAGGGCACGGTTTCGGTCATGATTGCGTAGCTTTTGGCAGTAAAATACATGCACACGCCGCCGAGCACGTAGGCGAGCGCTATCAGCCCCTTGGAGGACTCCCACACAAAGCCCAGGGTCGACAGGGGCGTGATGGGCGCAATGTAGGCCAGGCCGTAGACGATAAGATCCCAGAACTTAAGGGAGCGGTTCAGCGCTGCCGGCATTGTCTTTCGCCTTTTGGTTGAGCCAAGATTGCGCAAGCGCAGGAGTACTCACTCAATGATAACGGTTTACTCGGATAAACAGCGGCTACGCCTGGCGAAGACGGAGTTGTACGGAGGGGAATTCATTGTTCCGCACGAATGCGCCGACCGCGCCCGCTTCGTGCTGGAGCGCATTGCGAGCACCAAACTCGGTCAGGTGATCGAGCCTGGATCCTTTGGGATGCGACCTATCAGCCGCGTCCACGACGCTGGCTACCTCGCTTTCCTGGAACATGTCTGGGAAGAATGGCAGGCGGCAGGCTACCGCGGCGAAGCGGTGCCGAGTTGCTGGCCGGCGCGCCGCATGGTGCAGAAAGTGCCCATCCACATCGATGGCAAGCTGGGCTACTACGCGGCCGCGGCGGAGACCTCGATCAGTGCGGGAACCTGGCAGGCTGCCCTGGCGGCAGTTGATGTGGCAGTGACGGGCGCGCAGCAGTTGACCGGCGGCGCTCGCAGCGCCTTTGCGCTATGTCGACCGCCGGGTCACCATGCCGCGCGTGATCTGTACGGTGGCTATTGTTTCCTCAATAACGCCGCCATCGCTGCCCAGTGGCTGCGTGATCAGGGCGCTGCGAAGCTTGCGATTCTCGATGTCGATTTTCACCACGGCAACGGAACCCAGGATATCTTCTATAACCGCGACGACGTGCTGTTCGTCTCCCTGCATGGTGATCCGCGCGAGGCGTTCCCATATTTCATGGGCTACGCGGACGAAACCGGCGCTGGCGTGGGGGAGGGCTATACCTGCAACTTTCCGCTGCCCAGGAATACCGGCTTCGAGGTGTGGGGCGCGGCGCTGCGCGCGGGCCTGCAGCGAATCCAGCATTTTGCCCCCGACTATCTGGTCGTGTCCCTGGGAGTTGATACCTTCGAGCGGGACCCAATCAGCTTCTTCAGATTATCGTCCGATGACTTTTCCAGGTACGGCGCGCTGATCGGTGCACTCGGCATTCCCACACTGTTCGTGCTCGAAGGCGGCTATGCCGTGGCGGAGATTGGCATCAACGCCGTCAACGTACTGGCCGCGTGTGAAGGCGCGCTGAGTGCAGCTAGTAGCGGTAGCTAGCGGTGAGGCCTACGGTCCGCGGCCGCACGCCGCGTTCGAAATACAGCAGGTCGGTGCTGTCGTCCGGCAGATCCCGGGACTTGAACAGTATCGGGTGCTCGTTCGTCAGGTTCTGGCCGAACAGCGAGAGGTCGAAGCCGTTGAATCGCAGGCCGGCCCGCAGCGCGAGGTTGCTCGTCTTCGGCAGCCCCGGGAGCGTCGAGTCGAAGGAGGCGTTGTTGCTGTTCTGAGTGGGCACCAGGCCGGACTGCGCGGTGGCATGCTGATAGTCGATGCGCAGATACGGTGCGCGACCGGAGCGTGGCGCGAAGCTCCATTCGGCCGCGGCGGTGAAGTTCCAGGGTGCGCCGGGGAGCACATCTCCCTTGCTGGCGATCGGGCTGGCCGAGGTCAACCCGTCGCTGCTCACGCACTGGCTGCCGTCGAACTTCAGCTCACCGGTGCAGGAAGCGCGGGTAAAATTGGCTTTGACGTAGGCGATGGTGAGTTCCAGCTTCAACGCATCGATCGGCTTGTACAGGATGTCGACGTCACCGCCTACGCTGCGCGCCTGGCCGAGGTTCAGATTCAGCTGCTCACCGCAGGAGAGCAGATAGACGCTCTGTTGAATGTCCGTCCAGTCAATGAAGAACAGGCTCGAGTTGATCTGCAGGCGATTATCGAGAAGCGTGCTCTTGGCGCCCAGTTCATAGCTCCACAGGCTGTCGGAGTTGTACTGCCCGGGCACATGACGCTTGCCGTCCCCACCGATCGGCAGCCCGAGGCGCTCCAGATCGCCGGGACCGCCGCCGTAAGGCGTGTCGCAGATATCGCCGACGTCGCCGTTGGCGCCGCCAACCCGGTAACCTTTCGAGGCACTAACGTAGTAAAGACTATTGCGATCGGGCTGCCAGGCCAGCACGAGCTTCGGTGTGACCGGCTGCTCGGAGGCCGAAGTTTCCGAGGTCAGCAGCGGCACTCCCGCGAAAGCGCCGCCGTAGTTGAGCGATGAGCGGTAACTGACGTGCGCGAGTCGCAGTCCCAGGGTTGCCGTCAAAGTGTCAGTGAACTTGTAGCTTGCCTCGCCAAAGACCGCGGTTTGTGTATCGATCACGCGGGTCAGGGGCTGGTGATACAGCAAGCCGTTTGGGCAGGGGACGAACTCGCAGAAGAAACCACCGTAGGCATCATTGAATTCGGCATCGAAGGTCGGATCAATGATGTCTTCGGGAATGTTCTCGCTCATGTGCGAGTAGAACAGGCCCGTGTTCCAGGTCAGGCGCGAGCTGGCATTGTTTGAGGCGAGCCGGATTTCCTGGTAGTAGTTCTCTTGCCTGTCACCGAACAGCGCCTGGCCGGCTGCGCCCGCAGGCGGATAGGGCGACAGGCCAAAGCCACCGCGCAGGTACTGTGTGTAGTCGGAGCGCGAAGACTGGTCGCGTGAGTAGTATGAAGTGTTCGAGGTCAACTGGCCGATGCCGGTGGTCCAGTCAAGCTTGATTGCCGCCAGCCAGAAGGGGTCATTCGCCGGATTCGTGAGCGCGTTGCCATTGCGGAAAACCGTGTTGCCGGGATCGGAAAGCCCCGGCCAGTAGGCAGCGGTATCGTTGATCCGCAGCTTCTGGTAATAGATGGAAGGCGTCACCGCGACATTGTCATTGACTGCCCACTTCAGCGCTGCACGAAACGTCACGACGTCCTGCCAGTTGGCACTGGCCTCGCTCGTCTGCAGGACCTCGAGTGGAGTGGCCGGATCGCCAGGATTCACCTGCGAGTAGCCGACCCTGTCGACCCAGCCGCCATCGCGACGGTACGAAGCGCTGACTCGAAAGCCGAGTTTGCCCTCGATGAGCGGCCCACCTGCCGCGGCTCCGATTTCGTAACTCGGATCGCCGGAGCGTGTCGTGGACACCTCGGAGCGCAGGTAGCCGGAACTGCGGGTCAGGCCCGGCTGCGGGGCAAGAAATCGCACTACGCCGCCCTCGGCGCCGGCGCCGAATAGGGTGCCCTGCGGGCCGCGTAGCACTTCGACGCGATCAAGATCAAAGAGAGCCGGATAAACGTTAGTCGCCGCAAAACCCATGTGCCGGCTCTGTACCGGCGTGTCATCGATGTAGATGCCGGTGGTCGAGGTTCCGGCTGTGGAACCGATGCCGCGGATGTTGATATCCGAGTTCTCGTCGTTGTAGTTGGCGGAGGCACTCATGCCATTGCGCTGGAACGCCACGCCAGGCGTGAGCCGCGTCAGATCGTCGATGCTGCGCAGTCCCTGTACATCCAGCTTCTCCTGGCTATAGACACCCACGCTGATCGGGACGTCCTGCAGGCGCTCCTCACGGCGCGTCGCCGTCACAATGACTTCTTCGAGACTGCCCGCGGCGGCCGCGTCCCGCTCGGCCGCCGGGATGGCTGGCGGCACTGCGGCCATCAGTGCGAACAGAGCGGCGGTTGCAACGATTGTGCGCGTGATGGACAGGTTCATGGTTATCCCCGCGAAGCGGTCGCCGACTCGAGCGACGTCGAACTTCAGTTTACGCATGCCCTCACGCCGCCAGCAAGAAGAACTTTCGCGCGCCCGGCGAAAGGCTTTCACTCCACCGCTGCGTCAATGCGCCGGGTCTGGACACTCCGCGGCGATTACAGCGGGCAGGAGACGATTCGCCAGCTCAGCATCGAAGGCGGGATCACCGAGGATGTCCCAGCCGGTAAAGATGGCGATCAGCTGTTCCCCCGGAAACACCATCAGTCGTTGGCCGCCGAAACCGATGCCCATCCAGACGAATTGCCCGCCCGCATTACGCGGGTATAACCACCACTTGAACCCGTATTTCAGGCCCTGCCACCCGGTATCCACAAATGGCGTCAGCGACTGCTTTACCCACTCCCTGGATATGATCTGCTTGCCGTCCCACATTCCCTCGTGCAGGTACAGGTAGCCGATCTTGGCGAGATCCGCGCCGCCCAGAAACAGCCCGCCTTCGGTGTCGACGACGCCCAGATAGGTTCGCTTCCAGTGGTGTTTGATGCCCAGTGGGGCGAAAAGCCGCTGCTCAGCGTAGGCTTCGATGTCCTGTCCGGTCTCCTTCTGAAAGACGTAAGCCAACAATTCCGTTGCGCCGCTGCTGTAGTTGAAGACCGCTCCTGGATCCGTGGCCATGGGCTTGTCGATTACATACTGCACCCAGTCATCGGCGGCTTCCATCAAGCTCGCATCGTTGCGAGGATCGTCATAGGGCACGTCCTCGTTCCAGGCAAGTCCCGTGGTCATCGTCAACACGTCTTTAAGAGTGATGCGACGCTTGCGCGCGTCGATGTTGCTGACCTTGCTGTTGTCAAAATACTTCAGAACGGGAGTGCTCAGACTCGCCTTGAAGTCGCCGCGGGTCATGGCGATGCCGAGGATTGCCGACGTGACCGTCTTGCTGATCGACTGCATGGTGTGCAGATCGGTACCCTGGTAATAGGGATGCCAGGCAGGGTCGAAATAGTTGTACGGTCCATTCAGCCGTGCATTCAGCGGGCCTTTGATTGTGGCTTCTTTCCCATAGATGCGCGCGTAATCGTGGGCGTACCTGCGCTCGAAGACCTGCTCGCCGCAGCGAAACAGCTGGAAGCTGTCGACCAGACTGTATTTCCCTGCAGCGATGTCGGCATCCAGCGCCAGCAGGGTCTTTTCATTGAGTGCAACGCTGGCCGGTGTTGCCTGCCGCCAGCCTGAGGTCGGCCAGATTGTGCCGTGGCCCGCTTTGGCATCATCGACGCCGATGCCAGCCAGTGCCGTGAAGGCGACAACCAGGATTCCCGCCAGGCGGCCGATCTCCCGCGACTTGCACATTTTCCAGGCCTCCAGATAAGTCAGTTGATCCCTGCCGTCTCGCGCTCACCCTTGGGCTTGCGGTGCATCAGCCCTGGTGGTCTCCGCGTGTGACGCCAGCGTGCCGATGTGATGGCGGCCTTTGATGGCGTACCAACACAGGCCTGCGCCGAGAATCACGGCGATGTAGACGAACGCGCCCCAGGTATTGTACCAGGGCGTGCCATAGACGGCGGCGCGCGGCCAGGCCAGGTTGAGTGCCATCATGGCGCCCCACAGCACCGCGACGATGTTGACCAGCATGCCCCACCTGCCCATGGTGAAGTAGCC
>JBAVRE010000247.1:0-14356 GCA_049694695.1 Steroidobacteraceae bacterium
GGTATCGGCCGCATCCGCCGCGGCACGCTGCGTGCCGGCAGCAATGTCGTGCTGCGCCAGGGCGATGAGGATCGCGGTACGGCCAAGATCGCCCAGGTACTGACTTTCAAGGGACTGCAGCGCCAGAGCGTCGATGAGGCCATGGCGGGCGACATCGTTGCCCTGACCGGCATTGACGACGTCAACATCGGCCTCACCATCTGCTCGCCCGATCGACCCGAGGGCCTGCCACCGATTCAGGTGGATGAGCCCACCCTGGCGATGAATTTCCAGGTCAACACTTCACCGCTGGCGGGGCGCGAAGGCAAGTTCGTCACCAGCCGGCAGATTCGCGAGCGGCTGATGCGCGAACTGCAGAGCAACGTCGCGCTGCGCGTCGAAGATACCAGTGAGCCCGATATATTCCGGGTCCTCGGGCGCGGTGAACTGCACCTGACCATTCTCATCGAGAACATGCGCCGCGAAGGTTTTGAAGTGGCAGTCGGCAAGCCGCAGGTGCTGAAGAAAGTGGTCGATGGCAAGGTGCTCGAACCCTTCGAGGCGCTGACCGTCGATATTGATTCTGATCACCAGGGTGCCGTCATGGAAGCGCTCGGCTCGCGCCGCGCCGAACTCACCGACATGGCGGCCGACGGCAACGGGCGCGTGCGCCTCGAATATCGCGTTCCGGCCCGCGGCCTGATCGGTTTCCAGGGCGAATTCATGACCACCACCCGTGGCACCGGCCTGATCAGCCATATTTTCGATGGCTTCGATGTGGTCAAGGGCGAGATTCCCGATCGCCACAACGGCGTGCTGATCAGCAATGAGGACGGCGTGGCCGTGGCCTACGCACTGTTTGCCCTGCAGGAGCGCGGTCGCATGTTCGTGAGCCCGGGCGAGAAGCTGTATGAAGGCATGATCATCGGCATTCACACGCGCGACAACGATCTGGTGGTCAACCCGATCAAGACCAAGAAGCTGACCAACGTGCGCGCCTCAGGCAAGGACGAAGCGATCATACTGACGCCGCCGATCCAGCTCACGCTCGAATACGCGGTCGAATTCATCGCCGACGACGAGCTGGTCGAAGTGACGCCCGAGAGCATCCGCATCCGCAAGCGCTTCCTCAAGGAACACGAGCGGCGCCGCTCGGCGCGCAGCGGTGCGGCCGAAGCGGTCGGTTGACCCGGGCCGGTAGCGGGCGGCGAGACTGAAATCAGGCCGCTGCCGCTGTCGGGCGGCGGCGACAGACTGCCTGCACTACCCGGTTCAGCGACAATGTGAACCATTGTTTCCGTAGTCGAGTCGGAGTGCTACGTGTTCAAGATATCAACCCCTGCCCGCGCCCTGAGCTGCGCGTTGGCCCTGCTGCCCGGCATTGCCAGCGCCACACTGGGTGAGACGGCGACGTCCGTGCGCGGCGACACGGCGCGGCTCAAGGCCAGCTTGCGAGTCACCTCGGCTGCCACCTACACGACGCACGAGCTGACACTGCCCACGGGTACGATCGTTCGCGAATACCTCAACGCCGGCGGCACGGTGTTCGCGGTGAGCTGGCGCGGCCCGTTCAAACCCGACCTGCCCGCACTGCTGGGCAAATATTTCGATACTTATGCCTCCGCGCCACGCAGCGCGGGCTCGAGCCGCTCGCGCCTGGCGATCGATCAGGCCAATCTGGTGGTACGCGCCGGTGGCCACCAGCGCGCCTTCGTCGGACTCGCCTTCGTGCCCCAGCTCATGCCGCCAGGCCTGAGCGTAACGGAGCTCAAATGAGGTTCGCGTTCGCGGTCGTGCTGCTGGCGGGATTGGCGGCCTGCGGCCATGGTCTCTCGGGCGGCTATGTACCGCCACCGACCGGCGCCAACGTGGCTCCGATCATCGTCGATGGCGGGCCGCCCAGCATCGCCATTGGCAATATCAATCTGCCGTTCGTGAGTGTCACAGTCTGCCTGCCAGGAACGGCAACCTGTCAGCTGGTCGACCACGTGCTGGTCGACACCGCCTCGACGGGCCTGCGTATCATCGCGTCGGTCCTGCCTGCCACCTTGAATTTTCCACAGGCCCTTGATACAGCTGGCGCGCCTCTGTGGGAATGCCTGCAGTTCGTCGACGGCTACAGCTGGGGCAGCGTGCGCCGCGCCGATGTGCAGATTGCCAATGGCACGGCCAGCGATCAGTCTATACAGCTGATTGGCGACCCGGGCAATACCTTGGCGCCGGCCGATTGTTCCGGCAACGGCACGCTGCTTGCGGAGAACACCGTTGACAGCTTTGGCGCCAATGGCGTTCTCGGGCTAAACGTATTTCAGCACGACTGCGGCACGATTTGCGCCGACCCGGCCAATCTGATTGCGGCCGCGTACTACGGTTGCCCCATCGGCGGCAGTTGTGCCAACAGCGCCGCGGCCTTAAGCGCTCAGGTGCAGAACCCGGTCTACAATTTTCCAGCCGACAACAATGGCGTGGCCATCACCATGTCAGCCATTGGCGCCAGCGGACAGCTCACTGCCGCGGGCTCACTGATACTGGGCATCGATACGCACTCAAACAATATGCTGGGCAGCGCCGCGGTGCTCAGCGTCGATCCGGTACTCGGGTATTTCACCACCACCTATAACGGTGTGTCGTTGCCGGACAGCTTCATAGACTCGGGATCCAACGCCCTGTTCTTCAATGACAGCGCTCTGGCTGTCTGTACCACGCAGAGCGGTTTCTATTGCCCGGCGCAGCTGCAAACGCTGCAGGCCTCCAACCAGCAGGCCGGCGGCCCGCTCAACGCCGTGTCTTTCAAGGTGGATAACCTGGAGGCGCTGAGCACCACCAACCCGAGCTACAATGCGCTGCCGAGTATTGCCGGCAGCAACCCACTAACCCTGTCATTTGACTGGGGCCTGCCGTTCTTCTACGGGCGAACGGTGTTCGTGGGATTTGAAGGCCGCAGTGCCTCGCAAAACGCCGGACCGTTCTTCGCCTACTAGCGCTTGCCGTCCACGAACTCGACAAAGCGCCCGAGCGCGCGGCGCTGATCGTCCCACAGCTCGTAGTCTATGGCGTCCTCATCGGCCACGGCCTGCACCGCCAGGCTGCGCGCCACTGCAATGAAGCGCAGCATCGACAGGTCAACAGGGAACACCAGCGGCGTCGACTCGTGGCCAGGTGGAGCATGGACCGCCTGGGCGATGCCCAGATCGGAGGGCAGTTTGCCATTGGCATTGAGCGCGAAGCGACGATCATCGGCCTGCAGCAGCAGCGAACCGGTGGCGATCGCGGGCGCAAAGCGCGGATCCAGGGTCGACCACACGTAGGCAATCAGCACATATTCGATCTTGCCGCCGCGATTGACTGAAGCGGCGGTGAGATTCACATAATCGCGCAGGTTGGCGGCACGCTCGCTGCGTTCGCGGGCAAACACCAGCGGCTTATCGACTACGGTGACAGTAGCGCCCGTCTGCTCGTCCAGGTATTCGGTGGGTGGCGCGACCTCGCGTGCCACTGCCACGCCCATAGGCGGGAGCAGCGCGCCGATTAGCGCCAGCAGACAGAAGAGTCGCAACAACATTAGAACCCGATGCGGTAAGCCAGACTTACATAGTAGCGCGTAGTCTTCTGTGTTTGCAGGGTCGCGTCACGTTTGCCCAGCTGCCCGCCGGCCTCGAACTGCAGCAGTCGCCGCCCACGCTGAAAGTCGAGCAGCGCCGAAGGTATGAAAGACAACTCGGTGCTGCCATCGCTGGAGAGCTGCCGGCGATCGATGCTCAGGCGCGGTCCGAGTCGCCAGTCACCGCCGATCGGCAGGCGGCTGGTGACGCCGATCGAGGCGACCTTGCCTACTTCGGTCTTCGAATAGGCCACGCTCAACACATTGAAATCGCCCTCGCGCCAAAGATTCGACCCATAGATCTGCGACTGAAACGCCAGAGTCAGGCCCGACGCGGGCTGTGCGGGCACGCCGCCCGAGGCCACCGTAGCCTTGACTTCGGAAGCGCCTACGGTGGTCGAAAACTGGAAGCGCTGGCCGATGGGGCGCGTGGCTGTCAGGCTGAAATAGGCGGTCTCGGCCGTGCGGTCACGCGCCCATTGCAGGATGTCGTCATTGGTAGCCACCAACTGCAGCTCCGCGATGGTCGTGACGGGCTGGCCGATCAGGGCATTGTGCAGGCCGATCGGCGGTGCATTGCGCTTTTCCGCATCGAAACTCAGCGACCAGCGCGCCGGCAATTGCATCGTGCCCAGCAGCGCCACCGCATTCAGCGATTTGAAGTAGACATCGTAGTCGACCAGTCCGGTGAGCGAAGCGTGCGGCAGCAACAGCCGTGCGTTCAGGCCCACTGCCTGGCGATCGCGCAAACCGTCATAAAGCTGCTGCGTAAAAAACACGCCGGCATCCCAATGAGCGCCAGGGGGCGTATAGGGAATGGCCAGCTCCCAGAAGGTGTGCTGCGTCTGAATGCCGGCGTTGGTGCGTTCGATCGGATAGCCCGCGCTGAAATTGACGGCAATTGCGGGAGCAATCTGCCAGGCGGTATACAGTCCGTCGAAACTGCCCAGTACGCCGCCGCCCATGTGGGTCTGACGGCCCAGGCGAGCCAGGATCCCGAGTTGGCGGTCCGCCATTTCGAACGAGGCGATACTGACGCGCTTGAGGGAATCACCGTTGCTGGTCGCCGTTACGCCACCAAAATTCTTGGCGTAACCCGCACTGACACGGCCCGAAAAATCAAAGCGCTCACCGCGCCGGCGCACCAGCATGTCGAAGTCGTTGTAGAGCGCGTTCTGGCTCTGCTTGTTCTTGTCAGTGGGGACGGGCGTCACCGAGGTGGAAGAGTTGGTCACGCTGGTGGAATCGGTGCGATAGGACTGGCCGAAGCCACCGCTCAGGTTCCAGCCGGTGCTCGCTTGCCCGCCCCCGGAACCCGTGCGCGCCTGGGTCGAGGCCGCCCGCAGTACCGCCAGGCGGCGTGCGACGCGATCAGCGGCTTCACCGGTCGGGTAACGGCGCAGATACTCCTCGTACTCGGCCTTGGCATGCGCCAGTTGGCCGGCGCGCTCGCGTGCCAGCCCCAGTAGCTCCTGCATCGCGGCACGCTGCGGGAACTCGGGCTGGCGCTGCAACTTGGTGAGCAGGCCGATGGCCCTGGGATAGTCGCGCGCCGTCATCGCGGCGCGCGCATCGGCAACCAGCTTGGCCTGTGCCGCAGGGTCGAGTGCCGCATCCGCACCAATGCGTTCAACGGCTGGCAGTGCTTCACCGCCGCCGCCCTGGGAGGTGGCGCTATCGTCGCCCATGGCGATCCAGGCGCGCGGATAGTCGCTCACCGCCTGGTTGAGCAGGCGATCGGCATCGCTGCGTTTGTCCACCGGACCCACCCGTAGCCGATACCAGGTGGTACCGTCCACCACCGCCTCGCTGACGAACGCCGGCAGCTTGAGTCGATCGTGTGCCAGGGCCACGGCCGCCGGATCAAATTCCTTGGGTTGTGATTCGAGATTGATGGCGTAGCTGCTGACGCCTGCGCCAGGCTCGTTGACCATCACCTTGCCACGTCCACGGGCGCGATCGATCAGGCGCACCCGCATGCTGCGCGGATCGATACCCTGCACCAGCACGTAGCGTTCAGCCTTGATGAAAGTGAGCGCGAGCGTGACCTGCCCCGGCACGTCGGAATCGACTCGCGCTGCGGCGATGATATTGGCGCCGCCCGACAGTGGCGGCAATTCGCCCGGCACCGGCGTGCCAGGCGCCAGTCCGCATTCGCCCTGGGGCTGCAGCTGGATGCGCAGCTCCTTGCCTTCGGACGCCGGCTGATGGGTCAGATAACGCAGTGCGCATGTGAACTGCACCACGATATCGGCCTGATCGTCGTGGTCCGTCAGTTCGACCAGATCGACGAAACGACCGGGACCCGAGCCCAGAACCTGCGCAAACGCTGCCGAGCCGCAGGCCAGGCCCGCGAGCAACAACAGCAGACTGTAGCCAGCGTTGCGCCTAATGTTTAAACGTCGCATCCGACACCCGGTGATACGGTCCAGGCAGAGACTTTACAACCGTACCCAGGGTCGCGTCGCTATATACGTGGCAGGCGCCAGCACAATTACGCAGTTCACCCGCCGTGTACTTGAGTCCGCCGGAAGTCTTCGGGTGCAGCTCGGGCCTGAAGTCCTTGGCGTGGCAACCGGCGCAACTGCCCACATCGCCCGGCGACAGCCACGGAATCTGGTCCGTATTGCTGGTATGACAGGACACGCAGGTCAGGGCTGCCTTGTGGTTGCCAGGATATGTGGCCGACGCGTGCACAAAATGCAGCACAGTCCAATCCGGATAGGCATGGCAGGTGGCGCAGTCACGCTGCGTACTCATATGTGCGGCCGTGACACCGAGCGCCACCTTGTTGTTGTGGCAGGTGACGCATTGGGCGGTCAGGGTGCTGTGGTCGAGCTTCGCGGGCTTCCAGCCCAGTGTGCCGTGGCAGGTATCGCACTGCGCACTGGTCGGCAGGTGATTGGTAGGCAAGCCCGTGGCACGCAGGCCGTTGTGGCAGCTATTGCAGGTGTGCGCCACCACGGCATTGTGATCGAAGCGCGCCGGCGTCCAGGCGTTGGTTGTGTGGCAGGTCTCGCAGCTATCGCCACTGGCGATATGCGCGCTGCCCTTGCCGCTGGCAATCACCTTGTTGTGACAGCTGACGCAGCTGCCCTTGACCTGCGAGTGATCCACCCGCGTGACCGGCAACCACGACAGCGTCGTGTGGCAGCTCGCGCAGGCGTCACTGGTAGCGATGTGCGTGCCCGGCTTGCCGATGCTGGTGGTCTGCCCATGACAGCTCACGCAGGCCGTGCCGGCAACGCGCAGATGATTGAAGGCCCCGGCCGCACCGATCCCGGCGGAGGCGCCCGCGGACGCCGCCGCGCCGGCCGCACCGCCGACTCCTGCTTTGCGGGTAGCCACTGCTGCAGCTCGCCGCGGCGCAAACTTGTCTTTCGTACTGTGACAGCCCGAGCCGCCGCAATCGCGACCCGTCTCATGACCGGCACTAGGGCGCACCCAGAGCCGAACCCCGGTATTAGTCTTCCATTTCATGCCCAGTTCGTGGCAGCTCATGCAGGTCATGGTGCGCACCGCAGCGTGAATCATCTTGGTCCCCGCAAAGCTCGTAAACACCGTCTTCAGGTGACACTGCTCGCAGGCGATTGCCGCCGTGCCATTGGGCGGGTTCGAGGGAATATGTCCGGTGGCGCCCGATGGTGGCTGCACCAGCGTGGGCGGGGCCATATTGGCGAAGCTCAGACCATAGGCATGGCACTGAGCGCAATTGCTGGTGATGTTGACATGGTTCATCACGTACAGGCTGTAGTTGCCAGCCGTCGTATGGCACAGCGAGCAATTGTTGGCATCGGCCGCCGGCAGCGGGATGTGATTGGCCGGCAGGTCGGACGCGCCCTTGAAGCTCGTGGTGTTGAAGTGACAGGTGGAGCATTCGCCCCCGGTGACGTGGGCCGTGTTGTTGGCCTTCTTGGCGGGGCGCACGACGGTAATCGGTGTACCGACCCAGGTCTTGCCCGCTTCGTGACAGGTTGAACACGCAATAGCGCTCACCAGACTGTGCACCATCGCCGCGGGCGCCGTGCCCGTGGCGTTCGTGAACCTGAAGCCGCCCGTCGCCACGCTGGTCTTCAGGTGACACCCCTCGCAGGCCGCCGCGCCAAAGGGAATATGGTTGGACGGCGGCAGCACAGTCGCGGGCGTGCCGGCCCAGACTTTGCCGGCCGCGTGACAGGTGGCGCAGGTCATGCTGGTCACCACCGAGTGCACCATCGCCGAGGGTGCGGTACCACTCGCGTTAGTAAACTTGAATCCCCCGGTTGCGACGCTGCTGCTCAAGTGGCAGGCCTCGCAGGCGGCGGTACCGAATGGAATGTGATTGGCCGGCGGCAGGACCGTCGGTGGCGTACCGACCCAGGACTTACCGGTCGCGTGACAGGTGGCACAGGCCACGCCCGGTACGGCCGAGTGCACCATCGACGCCGGCGCAGTGCCGCTCAGGTTGCTGAACTTGAATCCACCCGTAGCCGTGCTGCTGGCCAGGTGACAGACCTCGCAAGCCGCGGTGCCGAAGGGCACGTGGTTCGACGGCGGCAGCACCAACGTCGGCGGCGCCATGTTCGCGAAGCTCTTGCCCGCCGCATGGCACTGCGCGCAGTTACTGGTGATGTTCACGTGGTTCATGACCGCCAGGGAGTAATTACCCGCCGTGGTATGGCAGAGCCCGCAATTGTTGGCATCGGCCGCCGGCAGCGGGATGTGATTGGCCGGCAGGTCGGACGCGCCCTTGAAGCTCGTGGTGTTGAAATGACAGGTGGAGCATTCGCCCGCGGCAACGTGGGCCGTGTTATCCGCCTTGTTAGCGGGCCGCAGCACTGTGACAGGCGTACCGGCCCAGCTCAGGCCCTTCTCGTGGCAGGCCGAGCAGACCGTTGACGTGACCAGACTGTGAACCATGGACGGCGGGGCCGTACCGGTTGCGTTCGTGAACCTGAAACCGCCGGTCGCGACGCTACTGCCCAAATGACAGCCTTCGCATGGCACCGCCCCAAATGGAATGTGATTGCCGGGTGGCAGCAGCGTGGCTGGCGTACCCGCCCAGACCTTGCCGGCACCATGACAAGTGGCGCAGGCCATGCCAGCGACGGCCGAGTGCACCATCGCCGAAGGCGCCGTGCCGCTCGCGTTCGTGAACCTGAATCCGCCGGTCGCGACGCTGCTGCTCAAATGACAGCTCTCGCACGCCGCAGTACCAAACGGCACGTGATTGCCCGGTGGCGTCACCGTTGCCGGTACGCCGACGTCAGTCTTCCCGGCAGCATGACAGGTGGCACAGGCCACTCCCGAAACCGCCGAATGCACCATCGCCGAGGGCGTGGTACCGCTGGCGTTAGTGAATTTGAAACCGCCGGTCGCGGTGCTGGTGTTCAGATGGCAGCTCTCGCACGCTGCCGCGCCGAAGGGCACGTGATTGGCGGGCGGCAGTTTCAAGACCGGCGGCGCCATGCCCGCAAAACTCTTCCCCGCACCATGGCAGGTCGCACAACTTTCGCTGGTGACTACCGCGTGGTCCATGGTGTAACTCAAGTAGTTGCCAGGATCGGCATGGCAGGCCGAGCAGGTCGAAGCGTCGCCATTGGGCACGGGGATATGGTTGGCCGGGAAATTCGACGCGCCCTTGAAGCTCACGGTCGAGGTATGGCAGTCAGAGCATTCGCCCGTTTGCACGTGAGTTGCTACCGTTGGTGGGCGCAGGACCGTAACCGGCTGGCCGGCCCAGCTCAGACCCTTCTCATGGCAGGTCGAGCAAGCGATGCCGGTCACCAGCGTGTGCACCATCGACGGCGGCGCCAGGCCGCTGAGGTTCGCGAACTTGAATCCGCCAGTCGCGGTACTGCTGGCCAGATGGCAACCTTCGCAGGCCGCCGTGCCGATCGGTATGTGATTACCCGGCGGCAGCACCGTCGCCGGCACACCCACATCTGTCTTGCCCGCGCCGTGACAGGTCGCGCACGCTACGCCGCTCACCGCCGAGTGCACCATCGCTGCCGGCGCCGTGCCACTGGCGTTGGTGAACTTGAACCCGCCGGTCGCGGTACTGCTGGTCAGATGACAGCTCTGGCAGGTGGTGCTACCGAAGGGAATGTGGTTGCTCGGTGTTACGACCGTTGCCGGCACCCCGATATCGGTCTTGCCCGCGCCATGGCAGGTCGCGCAGGCCAAACTTGCGACCGCCGCGTGGACCATCGAGGGCGGCGCCGTACCGCTGACGTTGCTCGGCAACTTGAAGCCGCCCGTCGCCGTGCTGCTGGCCAGGTGGCAGCTCTCGCAGGCCGCGCCGCCAATGGGTACGTGATTGCCAGGCATGACCAGTGTTGCCGGCACGCCGACGTCGGTCTTGCCGGCAGCATGACAGGTGGCGCACGCGTAACTCGACACCGCACTATGCACCATGGCTGCCGGCGCAGCACCACTGACATTGGTGAATTTGAAGCCGCCGATGGCCGTGCTGCTGGCCAGGTGGCAGCTCTCGCAAGCCGCTGGCAAATAAGAAACGTGATTGCCGGGCGGTAGCACCAGGGTCGGCGGCGCCATTCCCGCAAAGCTCAGGCCCGCGCCATGGCAGGTCGCGCAGCTTTCGCTGCTGACGACTGTGTGATTCATGGTGTAGGTCTGAAAGTTGACCGGATCAGTATGGCAAGTCGTGCAATCCGCTGAACCACCGTTCGGCAGGGGAATGTGATTGGCCGGATAATCGGTCACGCCCTTGAAGCTGATCTTGTCCAGATGACAGGCGGAGCACTGCCCGGTAGCCACGTGCGCACTGCCACTGGCTTTTAAGGCAGGGCGCACCTTAGTCGGCGGCGAGCCCGTCGTGAGCACGCCCGCTTCATGGCAGGTAATGCAATTCGAGGTATCGAGCCCGGCCGCCGTATGCACCATGCTCGGCGGCGCCGTGCCACTGGCGTTCGGGAACATGAAGCTCAGGTAATTCGTGGGTGTATGGCAGCCTTCGCATCCCGCCGCACCGATCGGCACGTGGTCGGCGGGCATGCCCTTGGCAGCCATATTGGGGCCGTGGCAGGTCACGCAGCCTGCGGTCACCTGCGGGTGGCCGAACACCGCGCCCGCCCAACCGATCGTCGAGTGGCAGGCGTTGCATTCCAGATTGGTGTCCATGTGAGTGGGGCCCTTGCCCTGCGCCTGCACATTGTTGTGGCAGGAAGAGCAGCTGCCCTGCACTTCAGCGTGATCAAAATTAACTGCCGGATTCCACGCCACCGGGGTGTGACAGCTTTCGCAACGATTGGTACTCAGTATGTGCGACTTGGGCTTGATCGTGGCCTTGACCTGGGTGCCGACACCGTGGCAGGAGGCGCAATCACGCGGCGTGCCTTTGAAGATCGCGTTGACATGGCACAGCTCGCAGGCCAGATCGCGGTGCTGGCCGATCAGTTCGAATCCGGTGGTCAGGTGATCGAAGGTAGTGCGATCGACGGTGGGCGCATTGGCCGCGGCCGCGACCTCCGCAGCCTGGGCTGCGGTCGGCTGGAGCGTCATCGTACTGAGTGCCATCAGCACCAGCACCGACAGCGCGCTGCATCGGCATGCGAGCCGCATCAGCCCCGAGATCGAGAGTCCACATTCTGATTTATTCATAAACATGTCTACCTGGCCCGACCGCCCCGAAAGGTCACAGTAGTATGGCAGCGTTGGCATTGCCGCCCGAACTGGCCCGCGTGAATGTCATCCTTCTGATGGCACGATACGCAGTCCTTGGAAAGCTTCACCTCGCCAGCCGGCTTGCGATGGCAATCAACACACTTGTTCTTACCATGCGCCCCCGACAGTGCAAACCCGGTCTGCTTAAGATGATCGAAGGTCCACAGTGCCCAGCCATTGGGGGTGTGGCAAGTGTCGCAATTTGCACCCAGTCCGCCCTTATGGACGTCGTCCTTCTTATGACAGTCGATGCAATGATCACCGGAAGCACTGAAGGCCTGGGTGCGGTGACACTGCGCGCAGCTGACGACGTTATGTAAACCGAGCAACGGATAGCTGGTCAGGTCGTGATCGAAGCTGATTTCGCTGCGCCAGTCCTGCTGGCCGTGACAGTTCTCGCAGGCCAGCTTGAACTTCGTGCCGTGGGGACTGGCGGCCCGATGGCAGGCCACGCAGTCAGTGCCGAGCTTCTGCTTGTCGGCATTGGCGGTATGACAGGTGTGGCAGCTGACCTTGGCGTGCACGCCGAGCAGGGCAAATTTCGTCTTCGCCAGGTGGTCGTATTTCACCGGCTGCCAGACCTCGTTGCCGTGGCAATCCTCGCATTTCAGGCCGAGGCGCCCGGCGTGCGAATCGTCGGCCTTGTGGCAGCCGTAGCAGTCTTTGGGAATCTTGTCTTTGTAATTGCCGCTGCGATGGCAGCCCAGGCAATCAACCTTGGCGTGGCGACCCAGCAGTGCGAAGTGGGTTTCCTTTTCATGGTCGAATTTCGCGGTCTTCCATTCGATCGTGGTGTGACACTTGCCGCAATCATCGCCACGATCATGATTATGCGCGTCGTCGGTGGCGTGGCAGCCCACGCAGTTCTTGGGCGCCTCCTTGTAATGACCGCCCAGATGGCAGGCGCCGCAGCTCACCGTCTGGTGCGCTCCGGTCAGGGCGAATTTGGTCTTGCCGTGATCGAAGCGCCCGCCGGTCCAGCTATCGAGGTTGTGGCAGTCGGCGCACGGGGTGCCCAGCTGACCTTCGTGATAGTCGTCCGGCTTGTGGCAGCTGATGCAGGTGGGCGTGGCCTTGCGGAACGCTTCGCCAGCCTTGTGGCAGCTGGCACAGGCCAGCGCACGATGCGCGCCCGCGAGCGGGAAATCGGTACGTTCATGATCGAAAGCGGTCGCATTGAGGCGCACGATATCGCCCTCACGACCCTCGTGTTCGGTGTGACAACCGGTGCACTTGCCAACGCCGGCATTGGGCATGCGGCCGTGCAAGCCCTTGTGATCACGGACGTCGATGGCGATTTCCTTATGGCAATCGAGGCACAGCGCGGTCTGCCGGGCACGATCGGCACGATCATGGCAATTGCTGCAGGTATCTTCCAGCTTGGCGTGCGCCTTGGCCACTTTCCCGGGCATCAGCAGACTCTCGACCGAGGCGCCATGGGCCAGCGGTGCGCTGATGAGCGATGCTGTCAGCATGACTCTCACGATCCAACGGCCTCCTGCCAAACGCACAGCTTCAGTTTCCTGGTTGATGAACGCGGGCTAATAGACGTGCACGGCAATCACGTGCACGGTTCCGGCGACCAGCAGCATGATGAATGAGGGCACATGCGCGAAGTGCCAGAGCGACAGCAGCTTCACGTAGATGCGATGTTCGGCCACCAGCCGGTTGGCATTGAGCCGCCGCGTGGCGTAGCCGAACGCCGTGGCTGCCAGGCGCGCGCCATGCGCGGCCAGCGTCGGCGATTGCCTGGCGGCCTGCACCACCATGCGATGAATGGCCCGCTCCAGGCGCCAGTGCGCCAGCATCGAGCGCAGGCCGATCGTGATCGGCCGCAACACGGCGCCAATGGGCGTTCTCGAGGGCCGGAACAGGCGCTGTTCCTCGGCTTCAATGACGCCAAGCAGATCGGGCAACACGCTGACGGTGGTCGATTGCTTGCGCAACTGCTCGGCCGTGGCCTGCAACTCCGAGAGCGTGCTCTTGTGATCGGTCCAGTCGCCATACACACGTCCGTAGAAATAGCGGCCGATGAGGCCGCTGCCCGCAACCAACAGCATGCAGGTGAGCGCCACATTGCTGTTGGTGGCACCGAGCGAAAAATCGGAATGAAACAGCACGATCAGCGGCCCCAGCACGCCAAAGATCATATGGATGCGAAACCAGCCGGTGACATTACCGATAACATTCAACCACGGCAGGCGTTTGCGCGCGGGGTACAGCAACAACAGCAGCATCATTGAACCGCCGACGATTCCCAGGGCATACCCCAGCCCGCGCTCGGGCGTGATATAGCGCTCGAGGTGCGCGTTGTAGCCCCAAAGAATCGCCACGCAGACGCTCAGCGTAAACACGCGCACCGGGCTCAAGTGTCGTGCGAGAAACTCCACAATCAGCCAACCACCCGCTGTATGACCACCCGCACCGGCTTGCCGGCTTTGGGGTCGAGCGGCGGCGTAGCGCCCTGGAAATCGCCCGGGGCGGGCATCGCTTGTCCGCTTCTTGAAGTACGCGCCTCGATCGTGACCGGCCCGGCAGTGGAGAGATTGCGACCAGGCATCATGGCCTGGCTATCGTCGAGCTGGAACGCCACCGGCCAGCTGCCCGTGGTGAGGCGCAATATCGCCAGCGGCGCACCCGGCGAATTGACCGATTTCGCAAGTATGAACAATGTCAGCCCCGCCGGCACTTTGCCGCGCAGCGCCTCGGCGAGCACCACTTCACCGCGGACGACAACGTTGGCGCTGGCGCTGGCGCCGCCCGCACTCGCCGCGGCCGACGGTGCACCGCCAGCTGCCAGCCGCTGGTCTTCGGCCAGATTCGCGGCGATCAGTTTGGCATCTTCAGCGCCGCTACCCATTACTGCAGCGAGGCGCTGCCAGCTCACGACGGCAGCGGCGTACTGCCTGGTTTCATGCTGCAGGCTCCCCTGCAGCCACAGCGCCTTGGCATGTTGAGGATCCAGACGCAGGGCATTCTGTATGTAGGTGGCAGGCACTCCAGCCAATGAATTGCCGCTGCTGCTTGCCACCACATCAGCGTAATCGGCCCAGGTGTCGGCCGTCATTTCGTTACGTGCTGCCAGCTTGGCGTAGGCGGCACTGGCGGCGC
>JBAVRE010000248.1:0-16213 GCA_049694695.1 Steroidobacteraceae bacterium
AGTCGATGCGCGTACGCGGAATTCCGCAGTGTAGAAGACAGAATGAAGCGCGGATTCGGGAGTATCGAAAATGACTCATGTCAAAGTCGTGACCATTTTGGGCATTCTCGTTTCACCCTTGTCCGTAGCCTATGTTTCGAGCGTAGAAAGCGGTCAGGAATCTGCGGGCGAGATGCACGCGCACCTTAGCGGAGTGTCGTGTGACGATGTGCTGCCGAGCGAGAAGCGGCCGGACTTCGGTTGTTTCAATGTGGCCACGGAAAAAGGCCTGCAATTCGCGAAGCGGCGCGTGTACTGGCATATTCGCACATTTGCAAATCGTGTCGCTGCAGATGCGGCCAAGAGCGCAACTGGAATCGTCGTTGAAGAGGACGGTCGAGTGTGGCTGTCGGAGTTCGGATCACGCGACCTCATCGTCAAGGGCGGGCAAGCGATCGCAACCGTAGGTCCACTAGAACTGCCTCCGGCGAAGTCGTATACGGCAGTTCTTTCGTACGCAGTGATGCGCCCGGGCGACCAGTCTAGAGTTCACACGCACCCGGGTCCTGAGGGTTGGTACATGATCGTGGGCGAGCAGTGTTTGGAGACTCCCTCGGGAGCCCACCGGGCGACAGCCGGAGGGACGATGACAGTGCCGCCGAATGTACCGATGCAGCTCAACATCACAGGTACGGAAGTGCGAAAATCGCTGGTTCTGGTGATCCATGATTCGTCACAGGCGCGTGGGATCGTTTCGCAATGGATTCCGCCAGGTGCATGTCGTCAGTAGTGTCCGTCGGAGCCCCTTGCCGTCTATGGCTCCCAGGCAAATCGAACTGAGTTGTCGCCTGGTAATACCGGATTGGGTGGCCTGATACCTGCCGTTCACAGCCGGCGGGTTTGGGTCAAACTGCGACCGATGAGCAAGCCGTCAGGCCGATCTGCGGAAAACGTTGCGGAATGACGGCTAAGCGGATCGTCATCCGGCGCAAATTGGCCGGTAGCCTCGAGCCGCTTGCCATTGCCGATGGTTTGCCAGATGCTCCTCCGCCTGACGGCGGCGGTCGGTTTGAATCTGGCCACCAGATGTCAAGATTGCTGGTGATCCAGCCCGCAGCCCATTTGGCGCAGTGCCATGGCTCGGGTGCATAGGGGAGATGAATGATGCGCGTTGTGAGCTTGCTGATTGCGGTTGCCTTATCGGGTGCCATGCCTGCGATGGCGGCACCGGCCCCTGCGGGAAGCCTTTCGCCCGATCGCCATCAGGCGGCGCACGACATGTACGAGCATGTGGTCAACATTCCAACCGTATTTGGTCGCGGCAAAGTTCCGACAATGGCGGGCTATCTCGCCGATCAATACCGGGCTGCGGGTTTTCCGGTTGACGATATTCAGGTGCTTCCCTATGAGAGCGCCAACCCGGTCGCCAAGGTTACCGAGAAAACCGCCGCGCTGATCGTCCGCTGGCGCGCACCTGGCAAGCCAAGGGGCAAGCCGATCATGTTGATGGGGCACATGGATGTCGTGGAAGCCAGGCGCGAGGATTCGACTACCGATCCTTTCGTTCTGACCGAACGCGATGGTTACTATTATGGGCGCGGCACCATCGACATGAAGGATGGCATCGTCGGTATCACGCAGGCGCTGTTCGACCTAAGGGCCGCTGGTTTCAGGCCGACGCGCGATATCGTGGTGTTCTTTACCGGCGATGAAGAAACCAACGGCATCGGTGCCGAAAAGGGCGCGACCGAGTGGCTCAAGGACCTTGAAGTCGAATATGGCCTGAATGCTGATGGCGGCGGCGGTGGCTTCTTTCCTGACGGCCGGTCGGCAGGCTTCCTGATGCAGACCGCGGAAAAGACCTTTGCAGGATATACGCTGACGGTGCGCAACCGCGGCGGGCATTCGTCGAAGCCGCGCAAAGACAACGCGATCTACAGCCTCGCCCATGCGCTGGAGAAAATCGAGACGCACCGCTTTGAACCGAGCTTAAGTGAAACCACGCGCGCCTATTTCAGCGAGCGGCAGAAGCAGGAGCAGGGCGCGCTCGGCGATGCGATGCGGGCCTGGCTGGCAAACCCGGCGGACGGCGCCGCCGCCGACGCCATCGAGGCCGATGAAAGCGAAGTCGGCCTGACCCGGACACGCTGTGTGCCGACTCGGTTGTTTGCCGGCCATGCCGACAATGCCTTGCCGCAACTGGCCACGGCCATGATCAATTGCCGCATCTTTCCTGGTGTCGACCCCAATGATGTGCAGAAGGACCTGACCGCCATCGTGGCCGACCCTGAGGTCATCGTGTCGCGCAACGACAATTACGTCGCATCGCTGTCATCGCCCCTGCGTCCCGATGTGAGTGCGGCCTTTGCCAAGGCGGTCCACACCCTGCATCCGGGAGCGCCGGTCTCGCCGGAAATGTCGACCGGGGCGAGCGATGCCCGCCCATTCCGGGTCGCAGGCATCCCTGTCTATGGGGCCAACGGCGCATGGCTGGTGGTGCCGGTCGATTACCGCGCCCACGGCAAGGATGAGCGGTTGCCGGTGAAAGCCCTGGATGACAATGTTGCCCATTGGAAGATCCTGCTGACGGAACTTGCCGGAAAATAAGCGGCGCAGTCGATAACAACGACGCCGCCGGGCGCCCCGGCTCGGCTAGAATGCCGCCCCCCCGGTAGGCGCCAGACTGATCGATACCCATGCTTGCAACCTCCAACGTCGCGATCCAGTTCGGCGCCAAGCCGCTGTTCGAACAGGTCACCGTCAAGTTTTCCGATGGCAACCGCTATGGCCTGATCGGCGCCAACGGCTGTGGCAAATCGACGCTCATGAAGATTCTTGGCGGCGAGCTCGAGCCCAGTGCCGGGGATGTGATGCTGCAGGCGGGCATGCGGCTGGGCAAATTGAACCAGAACCAGTTCGGCTATGAAGACGAACGCGTGCTCGATGTCGTCATGCAGGGGCACCGGGAGATGTGGCAGGCGATGCAGGAACGCGACCGCATCTATGCCAAGGCCGAAGCCAGCGACGAGGAATACATGCGGGCGGCGGAGCTGGAGGGCAAGTTCGCCGAGTACGGCGGCTACACCGCCGATGCCCGCGCCGCCAGCGTGTTGCTGGACGCCGGCATCCCGGCAGCGCTGCATCCCGGGCCGATGCGCGAAGTCGCGCCGGGTCTCAAACTGCGGGTGCTGCTGGCGCAGGCGCTGTTCTCCAAGCCCGACGTGCTGCTGCTGGATGAACCCACCAACAACCTCGACATCCATTCGATCAGCTGGCTGGAGCGCGTGCTCAACGACTACGACGCCACCATGATCATCATCAGCCACGATCGGCACTTTCTCAATCAGGTCTGCACGCACATGGCGGACCTGGATTTCCGCCAGCTCAATATCTATCCCGGCAACTACGACGATTTCATGCTGGCATCGGTGCAGGCGCGTCAACGGGTCGAGGCGGCCAATGCCAAGGCCAAGGACCAGATTTCGGATCTGCAGGAGTTCGTGCGGCGCTTCTCGGCCAATGCCTCGAAGGCGCGCCAGGCCACCTCGCGTCGCAAGCAGATCGAGAAGATCAAGGTTACCGAGATCAAGCCTTCCTCCAGGCAGAACCCGTACATTCGCTTCGAGCAGGGCAAGAAGCTGTACCGCTCGGCGGTCACCGTTGAAAAACTGGGTTTCAGCTATCCGGACTCGAACAGCGCCGTGCTGCACAACGTCAACTTCGCCGTTGAAGCCGGTGAGCGGGTGGCGATCATCGGTCCCAACGGCATCGGCAAGACCACGCTGATGCGCATTCTGGCCGGCGAGCTGGCGCCCTCCGCCGGTCGCATCAGCTGGGTCGAGAACGCCCAGCCGGGTTACATGCCACAGGATCCGCAGGCCGAGTTCGCAGCCCGGATGGATCTGTTTTCCTGGATGTCGCAGTACACCGGCAAGGCGGATGACGAACAGATCGTGCGCGCGACGCTGGGGCGCCTGCTGTTCTCTGGCGATGAAACCAAGAAGCCGGTCACGGTGCTCTCCGGCGGCGAGAAGGGCCGGATGATTTACGGGAAACTGATTCTCACCAAGCCCAACGTCTTGTTGATGGACGAACCAACCAACCACATGGATATGGAAACCATCGAGTCGCTGCAGATCGGCCTGGAGAAATACCCGGGCACGCTGGTGTTCGTATCACACGATCGCGAGTTCGTTGGCGGCCTCGCCACGCGCATCATCGAGCTGCAACCGGATGGCAGCATCGCCGACTTCAGGGGCAGCTACGACGAATATCTCAAGTCGCAGGGGATCGAGGGCTAGCAGCCGGGAGCCATGCGGGTCGCGGCTACTGTCCGAGCTGTGCCCGCAGCTGCGTGGCGGTTGGCACATCCTGCAGCTGTTCGGCCGCGGCAATGGCCGCCAGCAGCGCGCCGCGCCGACCGGGCGCACTCTTCAGGGATGTCTGTAATTCGCGCAGCGCCGGTTCCGGCCGCTGCAACTCGAGCAGCAGCTCACCGAGCTGCTCGCGGGCCGGAACGATCGGGCCTGGCGTGAGCGGCAGTTTCTCCACCGCATCCTGCTGATCTGCCGCGGCACGCAGGCTGCGCAGCGCCGCTTCGGCCTCGCCGTCGGCCTGCAGGCGCCAGGCCAGCGCTTCATTGAGCTGTACTTCGACTTGCGTGGCCCAATAGTTGTTACCGGCAGACTGCAGTTCGTGCAGGCAGCCGTTCAGGCGGTCGATTTCTGCATCCGCCAGGCGCGGGTGGCCGGAGCGCGCCTGGCCGAGCGCGCGCGCCCAATAGACCATGGCGGCGACGTGCGGCGCCGACTGTGCCAGTGGCTGCAGTGCGGCGGCGTCGTCCCAGGCGCGACGTTCGACCGCCATACGCACTGGCATGGCGGTTGCGGCGTAACCCACCTTGAACTGTGGTGCGGGCAGATCTTTCATCGACCGCAGTTCGGCGACCAGCTGCCCGGCGTCCGCATAACGGCCACGTTGCAGGTAGGCGTAGGTCAGGTAGTCCATGGCATGCAGTTCTTCGCCGAGATCGCCCTGAGTGTGCGCTGCCGCGCGCGCCGCCTGGTTCGAGGCGATGGAATCGTCCCACAGTCCGAGACGCGTAAATACATGGGAGGGCATGTGCAGGGCGTGCGGCGCCGAGGGCGCGATTCTGGAATAGGCGCGCGCCGCGGCCAGACCCTGTGGGGCGAGTTCCGCGCTGTCGTAGGCGTGGATCAGGTAATGAGCCAGGCCGGGGTGTTGGGGTTGGCGGCGAAAAATGGGCTCGAGAATGGCCGCGGCTCGTTTCTGGTTGGCATGCGCCTGGTCGGTCGGTCGAGCCGTGGCGATCAGGGCCAGCGCGTAGAAGACCTGCGCCTCGGTATCGTCCGGGTTGTTGCCTGCGACCTCGGCCATGGCGAGCGCATAGCGTTCGGCGCGAACCGCAGGCGTTGCCTGCTCCGGGTCACGATAGTACCTAGCCAGGGCTGCAATGAACTGCCGCTCACGCAGCGAGCCTGCCCGGATATCAACGGCCTTGTGGATCTGCGCGGCGCCTTCACGCAGCGCCTCGCCTGAGGGCGGATCCCACAGCTGGTGATAGAGCGACATGGCAATTCCCCAGTGAGCGATTGCGCACGCGGGATCCCGGGCAGCAACGTCGCGAAACGACTGCTCAGAGGCGCTGTACGTGAACGAATGCAGCAGCGCCAGTGCCCTGGCAAATGCTGGTCTGACTGCCACTCTGCAGGTGGTCGGAAACGCTACCGTACCCAGTTTTTCCGGCACCGGATGTGAATGGTGCTCGTCCTCGGCGGCGTGCCCTGCGCACCCAAGCGCCAGCACGAGTGTGGTAACTGCGATTCGCTTCATCATGCCTGTTCTCCGGCCTGCCGGCAGACAACTCCAGATTTCACGAAGAATCCGCGGGCGACGCTCAATTCTAACAGGACCCGAAGCGAGCCTCGCAGCAGGGATTATTGCGCAGTCCTTCGCAGCTGCTCGAGCTCAGCCTCGAGCCCCGCAATGCGCTGATCGCGCTCGGCCAGTGCGGCCTTGACGCTGTCGGCGTCAATTCGGCGCGGGATGTGCTGCGGACAATTGGCGTCCCACGCCGCTACCCTGAAGAGCATGACGCGCTCGGCCCTGGCCTTGTAGCCGGACGGCATCAGCCGGGCCGTGAGTGCGGCATCGCCTTCTACGGCAGTGAGTTCCCCCCATAGTTTGATTCGCCGGCGCTGCGCGTAGTCGATCAGGAACAGATGCGCCTTGGGATTCTCCTGCAGGTTGCCGAGCGTGATGTACTGTCTATTGCCGGCAAAATCGACGAAGCCCAGGGTCCGCTCGTCCAGCACGCGCAGGAAACCGGCGGGGCCGCCACGGTGCTGGATGTACGGCTGTCCCGCCGCGTTCGCGGTCGCGAGGAAAACGCTGGTCTGGTCTTCGATGAACTCCCTGAGCTCAGGCGTTATCTGTGTTTCCCACGAGCCGCCTGTCTCCATGCGCTCATAGGCCGGCCGCGATCCCTGGCGCGATTGCTGCGCTTTCACGGCCGGCGTGAAGGCGATGTCGCTGGGGTAGGCCAGGGTCGCGTCCATGTTCAGGCCGCGGCGCGGGCGCCGACCACCGGAAAGTCGATGTCAGTTTTCGCGACCTCGTTGAGGTAGTTGGTCCAGGTATTGAGCGCGACGTGCTGCACGATCTCGATGATCTGTGCGTCACTGTAACCGGCCGCCCTGACCGCCTGCAGATCCGCATCATCAATGTGACCACGGCGCTCGGTCACCTGGACCGCGAAGCGCACGGCGGCGTCGGCCTGCAGGTCGTTGGAGCGACCGGCGCGGTTCATGGCGAGCTCGGCATCGTCGAGTTTCGCGACGTTCCTGCCCAGGTAAGTGTGCGCTGAGAGGCAGTAGTTGCAGCCGTTGATCTCGGCGACCGCGAGTGCGATCCGCTCCCGGGTCGCGGCCGGCAACGCGCCCCTGGCCAGTGCCCCGGACATGCCCAGGTAACCTTCGAGGGCCGCCGGGCTGGTGGCGACCAGGCGGAACAGGTTGGGAACCACGCCGAGCTGCTTCTTCACGGCCTGCAGCAGCGGCTGCGCGGCGGGCGGAGCGGCTTCAATCGTGGCGGGGACAGGGATGCGTGACACGGGGATCTCCTTGGGTGTTCAGGGCATGAATGCGGCCGTAGTGGCCAGGTGCGGACAGATTAGGCTATTTCAATATTCACAACTAGCTGCTATTCTTTGGATGGACTGTTTCAATAAATGGAATACTTCCAATGGACCGAATCGATGCCATGACGGTGGCAGTCGCGGTTGGCGAGGCCGGAAGCCTGTCGGCGGCGGCCCGGCGCCTGCGCATGCCGCTGCCGACGGTGAGCCGCCGGCTGTCAGATCTCGAAGCGCACCTGAACACCCGCCTGTTCAATCGCTCGACCCGACATCTCACGCCGACCGAGCCCGGCCAGGTTTACCTCAAGGCCTGCAAACGGATACTCGAAGATGTGAGCGAGACCGAGCGCGCAGCCGCCGGGGAGTTCAGCACGCCCAAAGGCGATCTGGTCATTTCTGCGCCGATTGTGTTCGGGCGGCTGCACGTGCTGCCGATGATCATCGCCTTTCTCAAGACTTACCCCGAGGTGCAGGTGCGCCTGGTGCAGAGTGATCGCCTGGTCAACCTGCTCGAGGATCACGTCGATCTGGTGGTGCGGATCGGCGAACTTGCCGACAGCCAGTTGATCGCGACGCGCTGCGGCTCCACCCGGCGTGTGGTGTGTGCAAGTCCGGACTATTACGCCGCCGCCGGTACGCCACGGAATCCTGCAGACCTGGCCCGCCATTCGCTGATCGCGTTCGAGACACTCGGTTCCGCCGACAGCTGGAGCTTTCGCGCCGGCGGCGCCAGCCTTGCGATCCCGATCCGGCCGCGGCTCATCGTCAATACGGCCGAAGCCGCCATCGACGCGGCGCTCGCCGGCGCCGGCCTTACCCGCGTGCTCTCCTACCAGGTTGAAGCGGCGCTCGTCGCCGGCACGCTGGTCACGGCATTGAAGCGCTTCGAGCCGCCCGCGGCGCCGGTCAGCCTGGTCTATACGAATCAGCGACGCCTGCCGTTCAAGGTGCGGGCCTTCCTCGATTTCGCGGCACCGCGCCTGCGTGCAGGACTGGCGCGCGCGGGTTAGCCGACTGGCATCCGGACGCGGCGGTGCTGTAGAGCGGCTGCGTTCTGGGATACTATTCGCCGCATGATTGAAAAAACCATCGAGCGGCTGCTGTTCGCGAGTCGCTGGCTGCTGGCTCCCGTTTATCTTGGATTGTCCGTTGCCCTGATCACGCTCGGCATCAAGTTCTTTGCCGAGCTTTATCATTCACTGTCGCACGTGATGGCGTTGTCCGAGTCCGATGTGGTGCTGTCGTTGCTCGCACTGGTGGACCTGTCGCTGGTGGCCAGCCTGATTGTCATGGTGATGTTCTCCGGTTACGAGAATTTCGTTTCCAAGATCGACATGGCCGGCGGTGCAGGCGACAAGCTCGGCTGGCTCAGCAAGCTCGACGCCGGAACACTCAAGCTCAAGGTCGCAGCGTCGATTGTCGCCATTTCCTCGATCCATCTGCTGCGCGCTTTCATGGATGCGGAGCAGATCGCAAACGACAAACTCATGTGGTATGTCATCATCCACCTCACCTTCGTTGTTTCAGCAGTGATGCTTGGGCTGCTGGATCGCATGACCTCCAGGGCGCACCTCGCCGCGGATTGAGGAATTCACGCATGAAGATCATTTGCCGCGCGCTGGCGCTGTGCCTGCTATCCGGGTTGGCTGGAATTGCCACGGCGCGAGCCGCCGAGGCCCCGTGGGTGACGCGCAGCAACGAAAATGCCAGGGTGCTGTTGCAGGTACTCGCCCGCTACAGTCCCGAAACCGCCAGTCAGCTCGGGGTCGACGGTTTTGACGAAGCGATTGCCGATCTGTCGCGAGATCAGTATGAGCCGCAGCAGGCGGATTTCGCCACCGCCATCGCCGGCTTTCGCCAGAGCGCCGCCAGCGAGACCGACCCCAGGGTCCGCCAGGACCTGCAGATACTGATTGGCGCGGCTGCCGATAACATCTCGAGCAACGCCGTCAACCGCAAGTATCTGTGGCCGTTCATTGACGTCACCGGATTGGTGTTTGGGGTCGTTCAACAGACACTCGATCCGCGTGTGCCACCGGCCCGCCAGCAGTCGATCGCCGTGCGCCTCAGCAAATACGCAGGGCTGGCCAAGGGCTACCGACCAATCAGCGAACTCGCCAAAGAGCGGACGCTGGAGCGTATGCACGCCGATTCGAAGCTGCTCGGGCCTTTTCGCGGTGAAGTCGAGCAGGCCATTGGCGATTTGCCCACCTACCTGAGCGGCATCAAGGATCTGCTCAGCAAGAGCAAGGTCAAGGGTTGGCAGCGCAGCTACACCTTGCTCGCGCGACAGCTCAACGATTACAACAGCTGGCTCAAGAGCGAGATCCTGCCCAGGGCGCGCACCGATCATCGGTTGCCGCCGGAAGTTTACGCCGACAACCTGCATCAGTATGGCGTCGATATCCCGCCCGAGGAGCTGATCGCCAAGGCGCTCACCTCGTTCGCCGAGATTCGCAATCAGATGACCATCACGGCGGGACTGGTAGCGAAGCTGCGCGGTCTGACAGACGTCAACTATCACGCGGTAATAGCCAAACTAAAAGAGCAGCAGATCCCCGCGGATCAGCTGCTGCCGTTATACAAGCAACGCCTGGGCGAGATTGAGGCGGCGATTCGCGCGCAGCACATCGTTTCGCTGCCGGAACGCGCGGCCTCGATCCGTATGGCTACGCCCGCGGAAAACGCCCAGCAACCGGCGCCGCACATGAGTCCGCCGCGGCTCATTGGCAACAATGGCGAGTACGGTGAATTTGTGCTGGCCACGGGCGTCAGTGCGGACGCCTCCGGCAAGGGTCTCAGCTACGATGACTTCTCGCACCAGGCCGCGGTCTGGACGCTGACGGCGCACGAGGCGCGACCGGGTCATGAACTGCAGTTCGCGAAGATGATCGAGTCTGGCGTATCCACCGCGCGTGCCGTGTTTGCCTTCAACAGTGTGAACGTGGAGGGTTGGGCCCTGTACGCCGAGGCGGAGATGCAGCCCTATGAGCCGCTCGATGGCCAGCTGTTTGCGCTGCAGGCGCGCGCGCAGCGGGCGGCACGCGCGTTTCTCGATCCCATGGTCAATATGGGGCAGATTGCGCCCGAACAGGTCAAGAGCTTCCTGATGGACGAAGTCGGCCTGTCGGAGGGCATGGCGACGCAGGAGATGCAGCGCTATGTGTTCCGGGCCCCGGGCCAGGCGACTTCATATTTCTATGGCTATCAGCGCCTGATGGAGACTCGCCAGGCCGCACAGCTCGCGCTGCGCAGCCGCTTCGATCGTCTGGCCTTCAATGACTTCGTATTGGCACAGGGTCTGTTGCCACCGAAGCTGCTGCGCACTGCGGTGATGGAAGAATTTGTGCCGGCACAGCGCTAACGATCCGCCAGTTGCCCGAGGCGGCGCAGCAGCGGCGTGATCGTCAGGCCCTGCGCGAATATTGAAAAAGCCACGACTGCGAAGGTGATGGTGATGATGGCGTCGTGATGGAGAAGATCGTCGGGCAATGCCAGAGCGAGCGCCAGGGCCAGGGCGCCGCGCAATCCGCCCCAGAACAGTATGTGTTGATGTCGCATCTCCACCTTGAGCGGACCGCGGGCAAAGAGCGCACACAGCGGATAGATCGCCGCCGCGCGGCCCAGCGTCACCAGCGCGATGGCCACCACTACTGCCAGCCACAGGTTGCCGAATTGTTGCTGCGCCTCCTGGGCGCCGATCAACAGAAAGATCAGCGAATTGGCGATGAACGCGACGTATTCCCAGAATGGCCCCAGTGCCCGGCGGCCGGCATCCGAGATGACAGGCGAGGTACGATAATTGCCCACGACCAGGCCGGCCGTAAGCGCCGCCAGCACGCCGGAAAAATGGAAATGCTCGGCCACGAAAAACGAACCGTAGGCAGCCAGAGTCGTGAAGGTGATCTCGACCAGGTAATCGGGCGTACGTCCCGCCAGGTACATGAACACAAAGCCAGCGCCGGCACCAATCAGCGCTCCTCCGAGTGTCGTCAGCAGCAACGTACCGGCGAGTGAGCCAAGGTCCTGGTTTGCTCCCGACAGGAAACCGAGCGCCGCGACGAACATGACGGCAGCAGTGCCGTCATTCAGCAGACTCTCGGCTTCGATGAGCAGGCGCAGACGTCCGTGCACGCCGGCTTCCTTGAACGTCGCGATGACGGACACGGGATCGGTCGCGGCGATCAGCACGCCAAAAACGATGGCGCTGCTCCAGTCCCAGTCGAGGGCATAGTGCATGCCGACGGCAGTGACCGCCGCCGCCACTACCACGCCGAGCGTCGCCAGCAGCCCCAGCACCGGCAAATCTTTCTTGAATTCCTGCCAGTCGATGAACAGCGCCGCCTCGAACACCAGCGGCGGCAGGAAGACCGAGAAGATCAGATCCTTTGACAGGTGCCATTGAATATGGACTTCGAAGAAATAGAGGCCCATCCCAGCCAGCACCAGCCCCACGGTATAAGGCAGGCGCAACCGGCGCATGAGCATCGCCACCAGGGCGGAGACAAACAGCAGAAAGCCGAGCTGCGAAAGATCTGATGCCATGGAATGGAAGACGCCTATGAATTGACGTTAGAGAAGCCGGCCCGGCCCGGAGCCCTCCGGTGGCGCAGCGGTCGGGTTCTCGCGTTTGGCCGGGTCGCTGCTCGCAGCGCCGCTGGCCTCATCGCCCACGGCAGTGCCGGGGCCGGTGTCCGTTTTCCGGTCCGCAGCGGCCGGCACGGTTTGCGGCGCGGGATCGGGCAGATACAAAGGGCCCTTCTGGCCGCAGCTGGCCGCGCCCAGCAGAGCAGCCACAGTCGCCGCCAGGCGCAGGCAAAGGCGGCCAGTGGGCGAATTCATCGCCGCTCTCATGCCTGCACCATTGGCAACGCACGCGCCGCGCGCAGCGCCAGCCAGCCGCGCGCCACGCGATAGATCACCCAGACGCCGACCAGACCAAATCCGACCTGGGCGGTGAGCACACCGAGAGCCACAAACAGAATGAGTGGCGCCGAGATCAGCAAGGTAATCGCCAGCCCCAGCAGCGCCAGCCAGAAGGTGCGAATCTGCCAGCTGAAATGTGATTCGAGGTAGCTGCCATGTGCCTCGTGGCGGCGCGCGTAATTCATGATCACGGCGACGATTGAAGGCAGGCTGAATATGAAGCGGCCCGCGACCGTGCCCGAAGTGAGCAGGCCGGTCAGCACGGCGCACGAATGCAGGGCGTAGATAAAGTGCGTATAGGTGACGAGCCCGCTCGCGGGTTGCAGTTGCGCCTGGTTGCCGTAAGTGTCGTTCATGATGTCTTCAATTGCGCGGCGACCCGCCGGTAAGCTTCGCGAAACGGGATGCCTTCTTTCAGCACCAGGGCGTAGGCTTCGCTGGCGGCGTGTATGGCTGGCTCGAGGTGTATGTGCTCCGGCCGGAATTGCAAGCCATCGAGCGCCGGCACGATGATATCCAGGCTCTGCCGGCACAGATCGATGCCGCGAAACAGGGGCGCCTTGAGCAGTTGCAGGTCGCGCTGGTAACCCGAGGGCAGCTTGGCGCACAGCGCCAGTGCTTCGGTCAGGCAGGCCAGGGCAGTGGCGGAACGGCCGCGCAACAGTTCGAAGACATCCGGGTTGCGCTTTTGCGGCATGATCGATGAGCCGGTGGTGAAGGCCTCTGGCAGCGTGACGAAGGCAAATTCCGCCGTGTAGAACAGCAGCAGATCGGCCGCCAGGCGACCCAGGTCCTGCATAGTCAGGGCAATTTCAAACAACAGTTGGGCCTCGGCTTTACCGCGCGAGAGCTGCACCGCAGTGACCGGTTCATGGGTGCTCTCAAAACCCAGGGCGCGTGTGGTTGCGGCGCGATCGAGCGGCAGGCCAGGCGTGCCGTAACCGGCGGCCGACCCCAGGGGATTGCGGCCCGCGCGGCGCATGACGGTACGCAGCCCGGCGGCATCGTCGCGCAATTCGGCGGCGAAGCCGCCGCACCACAAGGCGACCGAACTCGGCATGGCCTGCTGCATATGGGTATAGCCGGGCAGGGCAACGCCGCCTTGTCGTTGCGCCACTCGATCCAGCGCGGCGGCGGCGGCCTCCGTGCCCAGTGCCAGTGTTTCGCTGGCTTCGCGCAGGTACAGGCGCAAGGCTGTGAGCAGCTGATCGTTGCGTGAGCGTCCCAGGTGTATGCGACCGCCGGCAGCGCCAATGCTGGCCGTCAGGCGCTTTTCCAGTGCGCTCTGGCCATCTTCGTCGGCGAGCTCGATATGCCACTCGCCGCGCGCATGCGCGGCGCCGAGGGCGCTGAGGCCGGTTTCAATGAGCTGCAGATCGGCGCTCGTCAGCAGACCCTGCGCGTGCAACATGTGTGCATGTGCGATCGAGGCGCGCACATCGTGGCGCACCAGGCGTTCATCGAGCGCATAGTCCTCGCCGGCGGTGTAGTGCAGCACCCGCTCATCGAGCGGCGCGCCTTTGTCCCAGAGTCTGTTCATGTGACCTCGATGGCGGTGGCGATGGCAATCATAGCTCTGCGCGTGGCCGTAGTCGCGCCCGGGGCCCGGGTAGCAGTCACTTTGCAAGTGCAAAAATACTATAGTATAATTTCAAATGAAAGGAGTCTGAATGTCCCAGCCAGAGCCCCGGGTTCAAGCCACGACCGCGTCGGCCGCCGCCGCGGCGACCGACGCGGCGCGAGTCCTGTCGCGTGCCGTGCTGCGCAGCAGCGAGTTGCTGGGTCTGTCGCGTGCCGTACTGGCCCGGGTTCTGGGTGTCAGCGAGGCCGGCGTCTCGCGCCTGGCCAGCGGCACACGCACCATTGACCCCGCCAGCAAGGAGGGCGAGCTGGCCCTGCTGCTGGTGCGCCTGTACCGCTCGCTCGACGCCCTGGTCGGCAACGATGCCGCGCAGCGTTGCCGCTGGCTTGAGAGTTACAACCGCGGCGTCAATGGCCGGCCGGTGGAACTGATCGAGCGCGCCGAAGGGCTGGCCGGCGCGCTCGCCTATCTTGATGGCATGCGCGCGCCGCTGTGAGCGGCTTGTGGCAGGAGGCGTGGTTCGCGGGGTTGCGCTCGCGCACGGCCCTGCTGTGGCGCGGTGTCGAGGCGCAGCATCTCATCGCCACCCTGCGCCTGACTGACACCGCCGCCGACCATCGCCTGCTGGAAGAACTGCTGGAACGCAGCAAGCCGCCGCTCCCGCAGCACACGCACTCGCGCCACTATCTGCTGACCACGCCGTTTCGCTATCGCTCGCCTGTGGCCTCGCGCTTTCGTCGGGCGCAGGAGCCGGGTGCCTGGTACGGCGCCGAGGACCTGCGGACCGCCTGCGCCGAAGTGGGTTACTGGCGCTGGCGCTTTCTCAATGACAGCGATGGCCTGGCTGCGCAGGCGCTGCACACGACGCACAGTTTCTTTCGGGCGCAGGTGCGCGGCCGCTGCCTCGATCTGACGCGTGCACCCTGGAGCACGGCACGGCAAAGCTGGCGCGATCCGCGCGACTACGGCGCCTGTCAGGCACTCGCCGCCGCGGCGCACACCCAACGCGTGGCCTGGATCCGCTACCAGTCGGCGCGCGTCGAGGTGGGAATCTGCGGCGCCGCGTTCGAAGTCGCGGCGCTCACGCTCAGCCGCACTTCACCCATGCAGACCTGGGTGTGCCGCAGCACCCGCAGCGGCGTGCGCCTGCAGCGCTCGGGCGCGGCGGGCGAGAGTTTTGAGTTCGACGTCGCAACCTGGGCTTAGCTTCAGCCCGGCGACTGCTGCTCGGCTGTGGTCAGCGCCTTGATATCGGCGACAATCAGCGTGCCGGTGCCTTCATTGGTGAACACTTCACTGAGAATGCTGTCCGGCGTGCTGTAGGAGATGACATGTACGCGGCGCACGCCACCGCGAATCGCATCTTCAATCGCCCTGGCCTTCGGCAACATGCCATCGACGATCTTGCCGGCATCGCACAGGCGCTTGAGTCCAGCCAGGTCCGTGTACGAGACGACCGAACCCGGATCGGCGACGTTGTCGAGAATGCCCTGCGCACCGGTGCACAGGATCAGCTTCTCCGCCTGCAACGCGGCGCCGATGGCCGCCGCCACGGTATCGGCATTGATGTTGAGCAGCTGGCCGCGCTCATCGGCCGAGAGCGGGCTGATCACCGGCATCAGGCCATTGTCGAGGTGTTTGCGAATCACGCTGGTGTCAATGCGATCAATGTCACCGACGAATCCGAAATCGACGGTTTCCGTATCGGTGGGCCTGAGCTTCACGGGCGGGCGGCGATGTGCGCGCACCAGGCCGGCGTCCACTCCCGAGAGCCCGACCGCGTTGATCTCCAGGTCGCGGCAGATCGCAAGGATGCGCGTGTTGATGAGGCCATTGAGCACCATCGAGGTGGCGTCGATGGAGCGCTCGTCAGTGATGCGTCGCCCCTGCACCATGCGTGTGGGCACGCCCAGCGCCTCGGTCACTTCGGTAAGTTGCGGGCCGCCGCCATGCACCATGACCACGTGCACGCCGAGGCTGTGCAGGATGGCAATCTGCTCGATCAGCGAGCGCGTCATCGCGGGGTCGCCGAACACGGCGCCACCCGCCTTGACGACGAACACCTTGCCCTTGTAGAGCCTGATGTACGGTACGGCAGCGCGCAGGGCGCTGATCGTGGCGAGCTGGTCGGCCCGGTGCATGATCATGGTGGGTGGGCGCTCCTTGCGCTTAGGTTCAGGAAAGCAGCAGTCGATGCAGCACGGCCATCTGTGCCGGCATGCGATTGTAGGCCTGGCGCAGCACAACGCTGCGCGGGCCGTCGAGCACCTCATCGGCGATGGCGCAATTGCGCCGTACCGGCAGGCAGTGCATCAGGCGACAGTCGACTGCGGTGCGCTCGAACCAGTCGTTGCGCACGCACCAGTCCTGCAGGCCGCGCCGCAGTTCGCGATCGCCGGCCTCGTCGCCATAGTGGGTGGTCGAACCCCATTCCTTGGCGTAGATCACCTGCGCACCGCTGAGCGCATCGGCGCGCTCGCTGGTTTCGCGCAGCGAGCCGCCGTTGGCCGCAGCGGCGGCGCGCGCCCGCACCATGATGGGTTCGGGCAGTGCGAAGCCATCCGGACGCA
>JBAVRE010000249.1:0-3046 GCA_049694695.1 Steroidobacteraceae bacterium
GCAATTCATTCGCGGTCATGACATTGATCTGAGCGCACTGTGCGTCAAGGGCGAAATCGTCGCGTATACCATTCAGCGCGGAGTCGTTGCCCGCACTCGAAACTTTGCCGCCTCAGCGGGCGTAGAATTCCTGGAAGCGCCGCGCCTATTGAGCATCGTGGCTCGAATGTTAAGGCAGCTCGACTATTCCGGTATCGCTCATATTGACGCCCGCTACGATGAAGACGCCGACGACTTCAAGATTATCGAGATCAACGCGCGGTATTGGGGCAGCCTCGTGGCGTCGCTGAAGGCCGGAATCAACTTCCCCGATCTGGCGTGCCGTTGGGCACTGGGTGAAGAACTCGTCGCCTCGACATACCGGAACACACGCTTCATGGATGCACTGTCGTTCACCAAGCAAATATTCGGGAAACCAGCTGCTTATTCAAGTCGCGGTTTTCGCGTTGCGGAAACCGATTTGGCATTTATCCTTAGCGACCCGATTGCGGAGCTGGTAAACGTTTTTAATCGGCGCGCGTAAGGTTACAGTGTAAGCGTCCGGTCTGGGCACATGGCATGTTGATGGTAATGTGGGGAGTATCTGCACCCACGTAGCGGGCGAGTGTGGTCGTGTCCGCGTGGAGTGTAGATGGGCGCGACTGCTGTTACGAGACCTGCTGCGGTGGCGCTGGATACGTTGGGTCGGCGGATCATGCCGCGGCGCTTTCGGCCACTGGCCGAGAAGCGGCGGATCGCCCAGGAAGCATCACAGCCAGGTGTATCGGTGGCCGAAGTGGCGCGCCGCTATGGCCTGAACGCGAACCTGGTGTTTGTGTGGCGCCGATTGGAGCAGCAGGGATTGCTCGGGTCACATACGCTGCGCGGAAACGTGGCGGCGATGATGCCGGTGAAGCTGCTGGATGCAACAGCAGAACCGACACCGGGGACGCTGCGGATCGAGTTCCTCGGTGGCGTTCAGCTTCACATCAGTGGCGCGGTGGATGCGGCGCTGGTGGAACGGGTCATCGCACAGTTGCGTCGATGATTACGCTGCCCTCGGGCACGCAGATTTGGATGGCCTGCGGGGTGACGGATCTGCGCAACGGCTTCGATGGTCTGGCCGCGCTGGTGCAGACGCAGTTGTTGGAAGATCCCTTCTCCGGTCAGCTGTTCGTGTTCCGCGGCCGCAAGGGCGATCGGATCAAAGTGCTGTGGTGGGATGGGGACGGGCTGTGCCTGTTTTGCAAGCGCCTGGAGAGCGGCCGCTTCGTGTGGCCCAGTGCCGTGAACGGCAGCGTGCACCTCACTGCCGCGCAGCTCTCGATGCTGATCGAGGGGATCGACTGGCGACGACCCACGCGCACCCAGGCACCGCGGGTGGCGTGCTAAAAGGCCTTGTTTTATAGGCTATTGTCGTGCATAGATGCGCTGATGCGTGTACAATGAGGCCGTGTCACGCGATCCTTCATTGCCCCATGACATCGAGAGCCTGCAGCGCCTCGTGATCGCCCAGCGCGCGATCATCGCCACGACCCAAGCCACCTTACTGGAACGCGATCTGCTGATCGGCAGGATGCGCATGGAACTCGCGCGCCTGAAGCGCATGCAGTTCGGCCGCTCCAGTGAACAGCTGGATAGCGAGATCGCGCAGCTGGAGCTGACGCTGGAGGAGCTGGAAGTGTGCGCGACCGAGCTCGCGCCCACCACCGACACCGAACCGGCTGCACCGGCCGAGCGTATCAAGCCGGTGCGCCGGCCACTGCCCGCATGGCTGCCACGCGAGAGCGTGACGCATGCTGCGGCCTGCGCGTGCCCGAGCTGTGGCGGTGAGCTGCGTCCCCTGGGCGAGGATGTCGCCGAAGTGCTCGAGTATGCGCCGGCGCGCTTCAAAGTGATCCGCCACGTACGCCCCAAGTTCTCGTGCGCGGCCTGCTCCACCATCGTGCAAAGTCCGGCGCCGTCCCGACCCATTGCGCGGGGTCTGGCTGGCCCCGGTCTCCTGGCCCATGTGCTGGTCAGTAAATACACCGATCACTTGCCGCTGTACCGCCAGTCGGAGATCTATGCGCGCGAAGGCATCGATCTGGATCGCTCCACGCTGGCCGATTGGGTCGGTCAGTCCGCTGCCTTGCTGCGTCCCCTGGTCGATGCCCTGGCCGATCAGGTGCTGGCCGGAGCGAAGCTGCACGCCGACGACACGCCGGTGCCGGTGCTGTGCCCGGGGCGGGGAACGACCAAGCAAGGACGCTTGTGGACCTACGCGCGCGATGATCGAGCATCAGGCAGCAGCGTGGCGCCTGCGGTGTGGTTCGCCTACTCGCCGGATCGCAAGGCCGCGCACCCGAAGCGCCACTTGGAACCGTTCCGCGGCACCCTGCAGGCTGATGGTTACGCCGGGTTCAACGGCTTGTATGACCGGCCCGATCATCCGTTGATCGAAGCGGCCTGCTGGGCGCATGCGCGGCGCAAGTTCTACGACGTGCACCAGGCCACGCAGTCGCCGCTCGCGCTGGAAGCACTGCAGCGGATCGGCGAGCTCTATGCCATCGAAGAAGAGATCCGTGGCAAGCCGCCGGATCTGCGGGCCCAAATCCGCCAGGCACGCGCGGGCCCGAAGCTCGAGGCGTTCCATCACTGGTGCCTGGCGACGCTGAAGCAGATCTCCAGGAAGTCCGACTTGGCGGGCGCGATCCACTACACGCTCTCGCGTTGGGTCGCGTTCACACGCTTCCGCGATGACGGCAGCATCGAGATCGACAACAACGCGGCCGAGCGCGCGCTGCGCGCCGTCGCCCTGGGGCGCAAGAACTACCTGTTCGCCGGCTCTGATGCTGGCGGCGAACGCGCCGCCGCCATCTACTCCCTGGTGGGCAGTGCCAAGCTCAACGGCCTCGACCCCGAGGCCTACCTGCGTCACGTCCTGACGCTCATCGCCGATTATCCAATCAACCGCATGGCTGAGCTGCTGCCCTGGAATGTGCCCGCAGCCATCACGCCGGCGGAACAGAAAATCGCGGCCTGAAGTGCTATGGCACAGTCAATGTGCCCAGACCGGACGGTTACG
>JBAVRE010000250.1:0-2899 GCA_049694695.1 Steroidobacteraceae bacterium
CAGCTGGACAGGCAGGAGCTGCATCCGGATTCGCCTTTGTTACCGCTCCTGGCGGAGAGTTGGTTGACGACCGATCCGCCACAGGGGAAGCGGTTCGCGAAGATATTCGTGGAGACGACCTACGGTGCGACGATCGAGCGTGCTTTACCGCAGGCCACAATGGACCTGGCGCGGCTCGGACGCCTCGGCAAACAACAGGCTTTCGTGGAGTATCTGAAGCCCGCGCGCGCGCAGCTGGCTGCGCTCATTGAGCGGGTCAGCCAACAGCCCGACATGCTGACTGCCGGGCTGGGCCCGGCATTGTGGATCGCAACCACCGAGTCGCTGGTCCTCAATCTCAATACTGCAGAGGCCGATCAACTGGCCGCGCTTGACGCTTCCCTGGCGGAGTGGGGCGGCAAGATCGTGATCGAACGTGATGCGCATGGTCCCTACGTCAGTCTCGGCGATCTGGCGCAGCGCGCGGGCTTGCCCGAGTCGCTCGCCGCCAGAATCAGCGGCATGGCGGCGACGGCAAACTCGCTTGGCAGCTATCCGCGACTGTAAGTGGTGCGGCTCAGGGTTGCCTCGAGGCAGTAACCCGAGCGCGGGCCCAGGCGGAAAGCCCGCCACGGCAGGCCGTGCTGCAGGAACAGCCGCTCCAGTCCGTCGGTCAGCCGCCGGCCGAGCGTCGTGACGCGCACATCGTCCTCGGCGCGCTGCAGCTGGGTAAGCGCGGCGCGCGCCGCAGCGAAGGCGATCGCGTTCGCGTCGAGCGTGCCGCCGATGCCGATACCACGCGGCCCGATGTCCACGTCCAGTTGCCGCGCGCCCGCGTGGCGGCGAGTCGTGCCGGACTGAGAGTGCTTATGCGCGAACCCCGGGCTGAAGAAGTTATGGTGCCCGACAAGTCTGACACGGAATTACTCGGGCATTCAGCCCCGTCCGCGATTGGCCGAACTCTGGTTCGCCCTCAGTGCTACGGGCTGTCAGAGCTATTCACATGAACGCACCGATGAGCCGTATCGGCCTAGACCAGGCTCGGCTGGAGCCGGTGAAACGCCGCTTCCCCGAGCGCGTAGTCGTAGACCGGCCCGTTGCGGCGATAGTTGGGTGTCAACAGATGCTGCCAATACTGCGGTGTCTGCAGCTCGTCGCCGGCGGCACCATCGGTGGCACGAATCCAACCCCGACGCGCGAGTTCGGCGAAGGTGCTGGCAAGAGTGACCCGCGACAACTGGTGACGCAAGTCCACCGGTATGCCGTCAAACCGGTAGTACATCCGCAGGCACAGACACTCGGCCTCCGGGACCTCTAAACCCTGGTGGCAACGCTCCTGGAGCCAGGCTCCGAGCCAGCAAGGCTGCCCGTGATTGATATGCGGCTCCATATTTGAGTTGCTCCACGCTTTCAAGACATCGCCAGGAAATCCGGCACCGCGACGGGCAATGGATGCCACTGTCAGTGCTCGATTCACAACTAAAGAGTACCCACGGCGCAATTTGGACACCCCAAAGTGTGCAATAGCGGGGGGTCCCTGTCCGTATAGACGCGCGTCGGCGCCGATGTGGTGAATATTCTGGTTGCCAATCCGGGCCTGCGGGACTCTTATACGAGATGAGGGCAACTTGCGGGTGCGGCCATGACGACGGCTGAGCCGAAACCATCCCTGGTTGGGCGGCTGTTTGCCGAGCACCGGGCGGCCCTGCAGTCGTTTTTCCTGCGGCGCGTCCGCAGCAAGGCTGATGCGGCCGATCTGGCGCAGGAGGTGTACTTGCGGATGCTGCGGATAGGCGATCCGGGGGCGATTCGCAACCCGGTGGCGTACCTCTACACGGTTGCCAGCAATCTGGTGAAGGAACACGCGGTGCTCGACCGTCGGCAGGCGAGCGCTGTCGACATCGACGAGCTGTCAGCGCAGGAGCAGCTGGCGACGTTGCCGTCGTTCGATGGCGACCTCGATGTAACGCAGCGGGTCGCGCGGCTCGGGGTGGTGTTGAAGCAGCTGCGCCCGAAGTGCCGTGCCGCCGTGGAGCTGCGCTTTACACACGACCTCTCCTTTCGGGAGATCGCCCTGCACCTCGGGGTGTCGCCGCAGATGGCGAAGAAATACGTGGCGCAAGCGCTCGGTCATTGTCGACGCCGTATGGCGCGGATGGGTTGAAACCATGAACTCCAACGAAGAGAAGAGTCGTGCCGCAATCGCCGAACAGGCCGGCGAGTGGTTCGTGGCGAACCACGAGGGGCTGCTCGACGCGCGGGACGCTGCGGCCCTGGCGGCCTGGTTCACGGCCTCTCCGGCCCATATCGAAGAGTTTCTCGGCGTGTCGGCAGTCGCGCGCGATCTCAAGCAGGCCTGCACCGATCCGCAGTACTCCCTGGAAGCGATTCTCGCGCGCGCACGGGCTGAGGACGAAGGATCCGTCCAACGGCTCTGGCCGCGCCTGACGGAGGCCGTACGAGGCAGGCCCTTCGGGGGCTGGTTCCCCGCCGCAGCGACGATGGCGCTGGTCATGCTGCTGAGTGTGGGTTTGTTCCTGAGGTGGAACCTGGGGCCCGCCGAGCGCCCCGCGGCGCCTGAGGGCGTGACGGCACTGCACTTCGAGACACGGCACGGCGAGCAGCTGACTCAGCGTTTGGCTGATAATTCCGTCCTGCACTTGAATACCGACAGTGCGGTCAGCATCCGCTACGGCAGGAGCGAACGGTTCGTCACGCTCAGGTCTGGCCAGGCGTCTTTTGAGGTCGCCCACGAGGCCAATCGTGCCTTCCGCGTGCACGCCGGCTCTGCTGAAGTCATCGATCTTGGCACCAGGTTCGACGTGCGCCTGGATGAGGGTTCGACGGTCGTCACGGTGGTCGAGGGGCGGGTCACGGTCGGCCCGGGCACTTCGGGCCAGCCCCCGTTGCTACGACCTAT
>JBAVRE010000251.1:0-31322 GCA_049694695.1 Steroidobacteraceae bacterium
CTGCAGCACGGCGACGCCGGCGGAGTCATAGCCACGGTATTCCAGGCGCTTGAGGCCCTCGATCAGGGTCGGCACTACGTTGCGCGTCGAAATGGCGCCGACTATTCCGCACATGCGTGGGGCATCCTTGTGTTCACTACTGTTTGACCGGCCGTCGCCAGCTCTCGATGGTCTGTTGCCGGGCGCGCTCGACCGTCAGTTTGCCGGGTGGCGCATCGCGCGTGATCGTGGAGCCGGCGCCGATGGTGGCGCCGGCGCCGATCTTCACCGGCGCCACCAGCATGGTGCCGGAGCCGATGAACGCGCCATCGCCGATCTCGGTGCGCCACTTGTTGGCGCCGTCGTAATTGCAGGTCACGGTGCCGGCGCCCACATTGACGCCGGCGCCGACCGTGGCATCGCCGATATAGGTTAGGTGATTGGCCTTGGCGCCCGCACCCAGCTCGGATTTCTTGATCTCGACGAAATTGCCGACGTGGGCACCCTCGCCCAGCGTGCTTTCGGGGCGGATCCGGCTGAACGGGCCGATCTCGCAGCGCGCGCCGATCTCGGCGCGATCGATGACGCAATTGGGTTTGATATTTGTGCCGGCGCCGACGCTCACCTGGCTGAGCACGCAGTTGGCGCCGACGCGCACGCCATCGCCCAGCTGCACCGGGCCTTCGAGCACCACATTGATATCGAGCACGACATCGCGGCCGCAGCTGACCGCGCCGCGCACATCGAGGCGCGCGGGGTCGATCACGGTGACGCCATCCAGCATCAGCTGGCGCGCGCGCTGGCGGCGGTACTCGGTCTCCAGTCCGGCCAGCTGCAGTTTGTCATTCACGCCCAGCACTTCGGCCAGCGTCGGCGCCACCAGCGGCGCGACCTTGATCTTGTCGCGCACCGCCATGGCGATGACATCGGTCAGGTAATACTCGCGCTGTGTATTGCCGTTCTTGAGTCGCGCCAGCCATTTCTTCAGTAACCGGGCCGGCACTGCCAGCACACCGGAGTTGCCCTCGCGCAGCTTGAGCTCGCGCTTGCTGGCGTCCTTCTGCTCGACGATACGCAGCACCTGGCCGCGGGCGTTGCGAATGATGCGGCCGTAACCGGTGGGATCATCGAGCATCACCGTGAGCAGACCCATGCTCCTGGGGCCAGCGAGCGCCAGCAGCGCGCGCAGGGTCTCGGCGCGTATCAGCGGCACATCGCCGTAGAGCACCAGCACGCAATGATCATCGGGCACGCCGGACATGGCCTGTTGCACCGCGTGACCGGTCCCCAGCTGCTCGGCCTGCAGGGCCCAGCGCAGGTTGGGCGCCGTGACCGCCGTGCGCACGGCATCGCCGCCAAAGCCATAGACAATGTGTATCAGCGCGGGCTCGAGCGACTTCGCGGTTTCAAGCACATGCGCGAGCAGCGGGTGGCCGGCCAGCGGTTGCAGCACCTTGGGCAGTGCGGACTTCATCCGTTTGCCCTGGCCCGCAGCGAGGATCACCACCGAGAGCGGCGGAGATTTTCCAGGCCTGGTAATCATTTGAGCGCCATCATGGGAGGGCGGCAATCTAACACAGCCGGCCGCGCCTGTGGCCGGCGCCCTATAATTACCTCATGAAGTTTCGACTGTCTCACATACCGCCCATCGTGCCGGTATTGCTGCTGCAGCTCGCCGCCCTCGGTGTGGCGGCGCTCGGCGCACGGGCCACAGGGCTGCTGCATTCGCCGCTGGCCGTGGCAATGCTGGCTGGCGTATTGGCGGCAGCGTCCAGCAGCTTCCTTGGGCTGGAACGTTGGTGGGTACTGATCCAGTTGCTGTTTGCCCCTGCTGCCGTGCTGCTGCTGGCGCTGCAACTCAGTCGCTGGGTTTACCTGGGCACGTTCATTGCGCTGCTGCTGGTTTACTGGAGCACCTTTCGTACCCGCGTGCCTTTGTATCTCTCCGGCCCGCGAGTGTGGCGAGCGGTACAGGAACTGCTGCCTGCGGCGCTGCCCGGAACGACACTGCGGGTCATCGATCTGGGCAGCGGCCTGGCGGGGCTGCTGATCGCGCTTGCGCAAGTGCGCCGCGACGGCGAGTTCTACGGGGTGGAACTCGCGCCGCTGCCGGTGTTCGTCAGCCGGCTGCGCGTTGCCTGGCATCGCCTGCCCAATTGTCACATCAGCTGGGGCAGTTACTGGCCGCTGGACCTTGCCCGCTATGACGTGGTGTTTGCGTTTCTGTCGCCAGTGCCGATGAGCGCACTGTGGCGCAAGGCGCGCGGCGAAATGCGTGCCGGCAGTCTTTTCATCAGCAGCAGTTTCGAGGTGCCGGGGGAAGCGGCGCAGCGGGTCATCAGCGTTGATGATGCGCGCGGCACCCGGCTGTACGTGTGGACGATGTAGCGCTGCCGCGCTGCGCTCAGCCGCGGATCTTGCGCAGGCGCTGGATGAGTTTGAGCTGCGCCGCGGCGCGCGCCAGTTCGGCCAGCGCCTCGGCCTGCTCGATCTTGTCGATCTTGCCGGCCAGCGCTTCTTCGGCGCGTTGCCGTGCGGCCATGGCCGCTGCTTCATCCAGATCTGCGGCGCGCAGCGCAGTGTCGGCGAGCACGGTCACTTTCCTGGGTTGCACTTCCAGTGCACCGCCACCCACATAGAAAGACAGCTCCGCCCCTTCGACCGGCTGCACGCGCACTTCGCCGGCCTTGAGCAGCGTCAGCAGCGGTGCGTGACGCGGCGCGACGCCAATCTCGCCTTCGGCCGCCGGCAGGAAAACCATCTTCGCCTCGCCCGAGAAAATCTCGCCCTCGGCGCTGACGATGTCGACGTGTATGGTTTCGGCCATGGCTGCTTGCTCTTGCGCTGCGCGTTACTGCAGCGTCTTGGCTTTCTCGACCGCTTCTTCGATCGAGCCGACCATGTAGAAGGCCTGCTCGGGCAGGGCGTCGTAGTCGCCGGCGATAATGCCCTTGAAGCCGCGGATCGTATCCTTGAGCGGCACGATCTTGCCATCCTGGCCGGTGAACACCTTGGCCACGTTGAAGGGCTGCGAGAGAAAGCGCTGGATCTTGCGGGCGCGGAACACCGAGAGCTTGTCTTCTTCCGAAAGCTCGTCCATGCCGAGAATCGCGATGATGTCCTGCAACTCTTTATAACGCTGCAGAATCGCCTGCACGCCGCGCGCGGTGTTGTAGTGCTCTTCGCCCACGACCAGCGGATCGAGCTGGCGGCTGGTGGAATCGAGCGGATCGACCGCGGGATAGATGCCGAGCGCTGCGATCTGGCGCGAGAGCACGACGGTCGCGTCCAGGTGCGCGAAGGTGGTGGCCGGTGACGGATCGGTGAGATCGTCGGCGGGCACGTACACGGCCTGGATCGAGGTGATCGAGCCGGTCTTGGTGGAGGTGATGCGCTCCTGCAGCACGCCCATTTCCTCGGCCAGGGTGGGCTGGTAACCCACGGCCGAAGGCATGCGACCCAGCAGTGCCGAGACTTCCGTGCCGGCCAGCGTGTAGCGATAGATGTTGTCGACGAAGAACAGCACGTCGCGGCCACGGCCGCTGGCCTGCTTCTCGTCGCGGAAGAATTCCGCCATGGTCAGGCCGGTGAGCCCCACGCGCAGGCGGTTGCCTGGCGGCTCGTTCATCTGACCGTACACCATCGCCACTTTGGAATTGGCGAGGTTGTCCTTGTCGATAACGCCCGACTCGATCATTTCGTGATAGAAATCGTTGCCTTCGCGGGTGCGCTCGCCGACACCGGCAAACACCGACAGGCCCGAATACTGCTTGGCGATGTTGTTGATGAGCTCGAGCATGTTGACGGTCTTGCCGACACCCGCGCCGCCGAACAGACCGACCTTGCCGCCCTTGGCGAAGGGTACCAGCAGATCGATGACTTTGATGCCGGTGACCAGCAGATCCTGGCCACCCGCCTGTTCGTCATAGGCCGGAGCCGGACGATGAATGGGCAGATAGTCCTTGGTCTGCACCGGGCCGCGGTTGTCCTGCGGCACACCGAGCACATCCATGATGCGACCGAGCGTGCCCTGGCCCACCGGCACCTGGATCGGCGCGCCCGTGGAATTGACCGCGAGCCCGCGCTTCAGGCCTTCGGAGGCGCCCATCGCGATGGTGCGCACCACGCCGTCGCCCAGCTGCTGCTGCACTTCGAGCGTCAGTTCGACATCGGCGAGCCGCAGCGCCTCGTAGACCTTCGGCACCGACTCACGTGGAAACTCCACGTCGATAACCGCGCCGATGATTTGTGTAATCTTGCCAGTTGCCATGTAGGTTTCCTTTAAACCGCCGCCGCGCCGCCGACGATCTCGGCGAGCTCCTTGGTGATCGCCGCCTGCCGCGCCTTGTTGTAGACCAGTTGCAGATCGCCGATCAGGGTGCCGGCGTTATCCGAAGCGCTCTTCATCGCCACCATGCGCGCCGCCATTTCGCAGGCCACGTTCTCGACCGCGCCCTGATAGACCTGCGATTCGACGTAGCGCATCAGCAGGCCGTCGAGTATGTGCGCGGCGTCGGGCTCGTAGAGGTAATCCCAGTGCTGCGGCAGGCTGGCATCCTTGGTCGGCTGCGCCGGCAACAGCTGCTGCACCAGCGGCTTCTGCGTCATGGTGTTGACGAACTGCGCGTTGACCAGGAACAGCCGGTCGATCTTGCCGTCGCGATAGGCATCGAGCATCACCTTGACCGCGCCGATCAGATCCCTGACGTGCGGGTGATCGCCCATGCCGGTGGTGCTGGCCAGGATCGGCAGGCTGAGCCGCCGGAAGAACGCCAGCCCCTTGGTGCCCATCACGCACAGATTGACGTTCGCGCCCTTGCCCTGCCACTCACGCAGCAGCAGCAATACATTCTTGAACAGGTTGGTATTCAGACCACCACACAGACCGCGATCAGTGGAGATCAGAATGATGCCCACCGACTTCACTTCGCGCTCGATCAGGAATGGATGCCGGTAATCGGGATTGGCCTCATTGAGGTTGCCGATCACCGCGCGCATCTTGGCCGCGTAGGGCCGCGCGACGCGCATGCGCTCCTGCGCACGGCGCATCTTGCTCGCGGCCACCATTTCCATGGCCTTGGTGATCTTTTGCGTGCTCTTGACGCTCGCAATCTTGGTGCGGATTTCTTTTGTGCCAGGCATGACGTTAATTCCTGGGGCGCGGCGTGGCACGCGGCACAATCAGGAATAGGCGGCCGCCGTCGCTCCACGATATTCGCTTTGGGCGGCCACCTATTCCTGCTCGTCCACGTGCCACGCCGCTCGCGCACGAGTTGATGCCACGAGCAGGCGCAGCGTGATGTCCGCCACTGAGCGCGGGAGTCATGGCCCCGAAAATGTCACGCAATGCTGTGGTCACGAGGTAGAGCACGTGGTGGACGCGGGGCGGGATGGCACGCATGGGTGCGCGCCCAAAGCGAATATCGTGGAGCGACGGCGCGCATTCATGCGTGACAGCCCGCCCGCGCCGGCCGCTCGCGCGGTCGACGTTCTTCACGATCTTGTGCGTCACTCCCGTCATGCCTCAATACGTTCCCGTCTTGAGAAACTCTTCGCAGATCTTCTTAAGCGTCGCCTCATGCGCCTTGAGCTCCGGCTTGGCGTTGATGGCCGCGATCTCCGCCTTGAACGACGACTTGGCAAACCCCTGCAACGCCGCCTCGAAATCGACGACCTTGTTGCGCGGCACTTTGTCCATGTAGCCGTTGTTGACGGCGTAGATGGACAGCGCCATCTCGGCCACCGACATCGGTGCGTACTGCTTCTGCTTCATGACCTCAGTCGTGCGCTGGCCGCGTTCGAGCTGCTTGCGGGTGGCTTCGTCCAGATCGGAGGCAAACTGCGAGAAGGCCGCGAGTTCGCGGTACTGGGCGAGCGCCAGGCGAATGCCGCCGCCGAGCTTCTTGATGATGTCGGTCTGTGCGGCGCCACCGACGCGTGACACCGAGATGCCGGCGTTCATGGCCGGGCGGATGCCCGAATTGAACAGGTCGGTCTCGAGGAAGATCTGGCCGTCGGTGATCGAGATCACGTTGGTGGGCACGAAGGCGGTGACGTCGCCGGCCTGCGTCTCGATGATCGGCAGGCCGGTGAGCGAGCCAGTCTTGCCCTTGACGCGGCCCTTGCTGACCATCTCGACGTACTGTTCATTGACGCGCGCGCTGCGCTCGAGCAGGCGGCTGTGCAAATAGAACACGTCGCCGGGGAAGGCTTCGCGGCCCGGCGGGCGGCGCAGCAGCAGCGAGATCTGCCGGTAGGCCACGGCCTGCTTCGAAAGATCGTCATAGATAATGAGCGCGTCTTCGCCGTTATCCATGAAATATTCGCCCATCGTCACGCCCGAGTACGCCGAGAGGTACTGCATGGCGGCGGGCATCGAGGCCGAGGCCGCGACAATGATGGTGTGCCCCATGGCGCCGTGCTCTTCGAGCTTGCGCACCACGTTGGCGATCGAGCTCTGCTTCTGGCCGATGGCGACGTAGACGCACTTTATGCCGGAAGACTTCTGGTTGATGATGGTGTCGATGGCCAGCGCAGTCTTGCCGGTCTGCCGGTCGCCGATGATCAGCTCGCGCTGCCCGCGGCCGATCGGCACCATCGCATCGACGGCCTTGTAGCCAGTCTGCACCGGCTGCGACACGCTCTTGCGATAGATGACGCCGGGCGCCACGCGTTCGATGGGCGCCGTGGCCTTGGTATTGAGCGGTCCCTTGCCATCGATGGGCTTGCCGAGCGCATCGACCACGCGGCCGAGCAGCTCCGGGCCCACCGGCACTTCGAGAATGCGTCCCGTGGTCTTGACCGTGTCGCCTTCGCTGATCGTCTTGTAATCGCCCAGCACCACCGAGCCGACGGAATCCTGCTCCAGGTTCAGCGCCAGGCCGAACAGGTTGCCGGGAAACTCGATCATTTCGCCATAGCACACATCGGCCAGGCCATGGATGCGGCAGATGCCATCGGTCACCGACACCACGGTGCCGACGTTGCGCGCCTCGCTGGCGGAGCTGAATTTCTCGATGCGCTGACGGATCAGATCGCTGATTTCAGAGGCTTTGATCGACATGAAATATCCTCGTTATTACTTTAACTGGCCGCGACGGCAGCCAGCTGTATCAGGCTTGAGCGCACACTGCCATCGATCACCAGATCATCGGCGCGTACCACGGCACCGCCGAGCAGCGCCGGATCAATCTCGCAATGCAGGCGCACCTCACGATCGAGGCGCTTGCGCATGGCCCTGGCGAACTGCTCACGTTGCGCATCGCTCAGGGCGACGGCTGAGGTCACGGTGACATCGAGCGTGCGCTCGGCATCGGCGCGCAGCTGCTCGAAGTGTGCGGCGATCTCGGGCAGAAAACCCAGCCGCCGGTAATGCGCGAGCGTGGCAATGAAATTGCGCGCCTGCGTCTGCAGCACATCGCCCGCTGCGCCTTCGGTTGCGATGCCGGCGACGAGCTCAGCGAGACGCTCCGGCGTCGCCTGCGGACTGCTCAGGAGCGGTGCCACGCGCTCATCGCCTACCGTCGTCGCCGCGCGCTGCAGTACTGACGACCACGTCGGCATCAACTTCTGGGCGCGCGCCAGCGCGAACACCGCCTTGGCATAGGGTCGTGCAATGGTGATGCGTTCGGCCATGCGGTGCTCTTTACTTACATTCCGGCAGCTAGTTTATCGAGCAGTTGCTCATGCGTCTTGGGATCAATCTCGCGCTCAAGAATCCTCGACGCACCGCTCACCGCCAACGCGCCCACCTGCCGACGCAGCTCATCGCTTGCCTTTTGTGACTCAAGTGCCGTCTGCGCTCGCGCAGCTTCGATCAACCTGGCCGCTTCACTGTACGCCGTTTGCTTTGCTGCCTCGATAGTCTCGTTGGCCCGCACCTGCGCTTGCTGCTCTATGGCAAGAGCGCGCTCACGCGCCGCCTTCACGAGCTCCTGGACGCGAGCCTCCGCGTTCACCAGATCCTTCTGCCCGCGCTCCGCTGCAGCCAATCCAAGCGCGATCTTTTGCTGGCGCTCCTCTATCGGTTTGGCCAACATCGGTACAACGACCTTGTAGATGAACCATAGCAACAGCAGCAGCACGATTAGCTGCCCAATGAATGTGCCATTGATGTCGAGCATGCCTACCTCTCCCTACCGCGCAGGAATCGCTACTTTGCTGTCAATGGCCCGACAGCAGCGGATTTGCGTAAGCAAAGAACATTGCCAGTCCGACTCCGATCAGGAATGCTGCATCGATCAGGCCCATCGCCAGGAACATCTTGGTCTGAAGCATCGGCACAAGCTCAGGTTGGCGGGCGCCGGCCTCGAGAAACTTGGAAGCCATGATACCGATGCCGATACATGCGCCGGCGGCACCGAGCCCGATGATGAGTCCGATCGCCAGGGCCGTGCACCCTTGAATAACGGTGTGAGCGTCCATTTTAAAATCTCCTCGTTAATTCCAAGTTGAAAAATGAATATACAGGATCAGTGATGCTCTTCGGCCATTGAGATATAGACGATCGGCAATACCATGAAGATGAAGGCTTGCAGCAACACGATCAATATATGAAAGACTGCCCATATGCTGCCCAGCAGCACTTGCGCACCGATCAGCACCAGACCGGAACCTGAGACTCGCGTGACACTCAAGCCCAGCAGTGCGATCAACATGAAGATCAACTCACCCGCGAACATGTTACCGAACAGCCGCATTGCGAGTGAAACAGGCTTTGCCACAAGCTCGATCAGGTTCAAAATCACGTTCGGAATCCAAAGCAGCGGATGTGCGCCGAACGGCGCCGCGATCCACTCATGTAAATAGCCGCCAACGCCCTTGGAACGCACACCTGTCCATACCACCAAAATCAAGACAAACACCGCCATCGCCGCTGTGCCATTGATATCGGCAGTTGGCAAGACCCGCCAAAACGGTGCACCAAACGCACCGGCAACTTTGCTCGGAACGTCAAGCGGCAGTAGGTCCATTGCGTTCATCGCCACAATCCACGTGAACAACGTGACCGCCAACGCAGTCAGGAACTTGCGGTTGCCGTGATAGATCGCGCCGACTTCAGTGTCGATCCATTCATAGACAAACTCGACGAAGGCAACGATACCAGTCGGGTGCTGATCATTGCGCGCGCGGCGCGCTGCCATCCACAGCAGCCCTGCGACGAGGGCCGCCAACGCAGCAGACATTGCGAGTGTATCGATATGGAAAGTCCAAAATCCATGTCCCACGCGCATGTGGGTCATGTGATGATTGACGTATTCGCTAGACGTTTCGGCTTGTTCGGCAGCCATTTCGAATTCTTTCCCCTACGACTTCACACTCGCCACAATTAAACAACTGACCGCTTGCGCGATTTGCTTAGCGCTCCGTACTACGCACAATCGCCGGCCTCAGCCAGAAAACCGTTAGCGTTACCAGATAGGTGCCCAGCAGCGCCGGCCAAACGATATGCGGCAAACGACTGGCTGCCATAAAAAGCCCAATCGTCACTGCTACCTTGACTGCCTGGCCGACGATCAGCCGCCGCAGTGCAGCCGAGGCAGTCTGCTCCGCAACCAAGGCCTTGCGCGTCATGTAGTAATTGGCGACCAATCCGATGCCCGCTCCAACGAGCGCCGATACTCCAGCGTACCGTCCCCAAGGCGCAACGCAGATCAGCGCCAATAAGATGCCGACCGCGGCCTGCCACAGCAGCGCCTTCGAGAACGGCAGCCGCAGGTCCATGCTGCCGCTCAACATACGCGATCTCCGGACAATTGACGCTATAGCCCCGCCGGAGCCCGAATGATTCCGCGAGCAGTGGAAATATTGCTAATCCTGCAAGCCAGCCAAGGCCAGCGCAGTTAGAGCGGGCGCGATTATAGTGACGAAGCTGTGGGTCTTCAACAAATGCCGCGGCCAAGTCTGAATAGTTGTGTCGCGACCTCGACGCAGCAGCAATGTCTTTTCAAGTCAGGTTCTTGCGTCTTGACTAACTGTGCCGCTACTGAAGGTGTTCAGCGCCAGCACCAATCTCGAACTATGTGATGTGCGCGAGGATGCCATCGAGCTCGTCGAGGCTTCCGTAGCCGACCACCAGTTTGCCGCGACCGCTTGCGCTGTGCTGGATCTGCACTTTGGCGCCCAGCTTCTCGGCCAGTTCGGTCTCCAGGCGGGAGACATTGGGGTCACTCTTCACCGCCGGGGTGACAGCGCTACCCGGGGGCGCCGCCATGCGACGCACCAGAGCTTCTGTTTCGCGAACAGATAGGCTCTTTTTGACGATTAACGCCGCAAGTTCGACCTGTTTTCGACGATTTTCCAGACCAAGCAGGGCACGGGCGTGCCCCATGTCGAGCTCGCGACGTTCAACCATTTCCGCGACCTCAGGCGCCAGCTCCAGCAGGCGCAGGAGATTTGTCACAGCCGCACGCGATCGCCCCACGGCCTCTGCAACCTGTTGATGGGTAAGTTTAAATTCAGAAATCAGCCGCTCGAAGGCGCGCGCCTCTTCGAGCGGGTTGAGGTCCTCGCGCTGGATGTTCTCGATCAGGGCCATGGCGATGGCCGCTTCGTCGGGCACATCGCGAATGACTGCCGGAACAGCCATCAGGCCAGCCTGCTGGGCCGCGCGCCAGCGGCGCTCGCCGGCAATGATCTCGTAGCGCTGCTCGGCTCCCGTGCCCCCGCCGCCGATCGGGCGCACGACGATGGGCTGGATGATCCCCTGCTTGCGGATCGAATCGGCCAGCTCGGCCAGCGTATCCGAGCGCATGTCATCGCGTGGTTGATAGCGGCCACGCTGCAGCAGCTCGACCGGCAACTGCGCCAGGCGCTCACCAACCGGCGCAGCAGTGCCACCGCCTGCCGCGTTGGCACCCACTCCGGCCGGTGTCGCAGCGGCTGGCGGCACATGGCGGGCCTGGCCCAGCAGGTCCGCGAGTCCGCGGCCCAATGTCGGTCTCTTCTGCGTCATGCGCCGATGATAGCGGGCGCGGCCGGCGGATGGTCGGCGCGGCGCAGCATTTCGCCGGCCAGTGCCAGGTAGGCCAGCGCCCCGCGCGAATCCTTGTCATGCACCAGTGCCGGGCGGCCAAAGGAGGGTGCCTCGGCCAGCCGGACATTGCGCGGCACCACGGTGCGGAACACCTTCTCGCCGAAGTGACTGAGCAGCTGGCTGCTGACCTCGTTGGCGAGGTTATTGCGCGGATCGAACATAGTGCGCAGCACGCCCTCGATCTCAAGTGTCGGGTTGGCGCTGCCGCGGATCTGCTCGACCGTTGAAACCAGCGACGAGAGGCCTTCGAGCGCGTAGAACTCGCATTGCATCGGAATCAGCACGCTGTCGGCGGCGATGAGCGCGTTGACCGTCAGGATATTCAGCGACGGCGGGCAATCGATGAAGATCACATCGTATTGATCGCGCAGTGGCGCCAGGGCATCGCGCAGGCGCCGCTCGCGTCCGGCCGGCATGGCCAGCAACTGCACCTCGGCGGCGGTGAGATCCTGGTTGGCGGGCAGCAGGTCCATCCCGGCGCTGCTGACCGGCACGATGGCATCGCCGGCGGCGCACTCGCCCAACAGCACTTCCAGGGTGCCGCGTTCGAGTGTCGATTTATCGATGCCGCACCCGGTCGTGGCGTTGCCCTGCGGGTCCAGATCGATGAGCAGCACACGTCGGCGCGTCGCGGCCAGCGACGCCGACAGGTTGACGGCCGTCGTGGTCTTGCCGACGCCGCCTTTCTGGTTGGCCACCGCGATCACGCGTTTCATCGGGCAAGTTTAGGCCATGGCCGGTCAGCCTGTCGCCGCTATTGCATGTGGCCGCGCCAGCCGTTGCGGGTAAACTTGCGGCGATGAAATGGGTATCGGCAATTCTTGTTGCGGCGCTGTGCGCAGCGGCGACCATTGCGCTGTGGGCCTACGCCAACCGGCCCAGTACCGAGGCGCCCTGGCCCAAACAGGTGCAGGGCCTGGCGTTCTCGCCCTTTCAGGCCAACCAGAGTGGCACGCGCAATGAGTACCCGAGCGATGAGCAGATCGAGGCCGATCTGAAACTGCTCGCCGGACGCGTGCACGCGCTGCGCACCTACGGCACTGGCGGCACGCTCGCCGATGTGCCGCGCCTGGCGGCCAGGTACGGCATCAGCGTGGCGGTCGGCGCCTGGCTCGACAAGGATCGCGCCGCCAACACCCAGCAGGTCAACAAGGCCATCGAACTGGCCCGCGCCAATCCCAATGTGGTCCGGGTATTCATCGGCAATGAAGTCATGCTGCGCAACGACCTGCCGCTGGCAGAACTCATCGGCCATCTCGATCGCGCCCGCCTGGCGCTCAGCACCCCGGTCGGTACCGCAGAAACCTGGGCGACCTGGCTGAAAAACCCGGAGCTGGCGCGCCACTGCGACTTTCTGGCCGTGCATCTGCTGCCCTACTGGGAAGGCATGGACGTCGAGGCTGCGGTCGACGCCAGCTTTGAAAATCTCAAGCGCGTCGAGCTCGCCTATCCTGACCGGCAGGTGATCATCGGTGAGGTGGGCTGGCCATCGGATGGCCGCACCCGCGGCAACGCCGTGGCCTCGGCCGCCAACGAAGCGCTGTTCCTGCGCCGCTTCCTGGCGCGCGCCGATCACGAGAAGAAGCGCTACTACATCATGGAGGCATTCGATCAACCCTGGAAAGCCGATGATGAGGGTGGTGTCGGCGCTTACTGGGGCGTATTCAACGTCGATCGTCAGGTGAAATTTGAATTCACGGCGCCGATCGTGCGCATACCCGAGTGGCATGTGCTGGCCGGCATTTCGGTGACGATCGCGCTGCTGCTGCTGGCGCTGTTCTATGTGCACAGCGGCTCGCTGCGCACCCGCGGCCGCACCATGCTGGCGGTGGTGATCTACGCCGCGGCCACCGTGGCGGTGTGGGTGATCTACGATTACACGCAGCAATACCTGACGCTCACCACGATTATCGTCGGCGCCCTGCTGATCCTGGGCATGCTCGGCGTGATCGCGGTGCTGTTCGCCGAAGCGCACGAATGGGCCGAGGCGCACTGGATTCGCGGTCACGAGCGGCTGCTGGATCCGCGCCTGCGGGATGGCGCTTACCTGCCGAAAGTGTCGGTGCATGTGCCAGCCTACAACGAACCGCCCGACATGCTCATCGAAACGCTCAATGCGCTAAGCCGGCTCGACTATCCTGATTTCGAAGTACTGGTCATCGACAACAACACGCGCGATGAGGCGGTCTGGCGCCCGGTCGAGGCGCACTGCCGGCAACTGGGCGCGCGCTTCCGCTTTTTTCATGTCAGCCCGCTGGCCGGGTTCAAGGCCGGGGCGCTCAACTTTGCGTTGCGGCAGACGGTGCGGGACGCCGAGGTGATCGCCGTGATCGACAGCGATTATTGCGTCACGCCTTCATGGCTGCGCGACCTGGCGCCCAGCTTCGTGGCGCCGAACATGGCGATCGTGCAGGCGCCACAGGACTATCGCGACGAGCACGAGAACGCCTTCAAGTCGATGTGCTACGCGGAATACCGCGGCTTCTTCCATATCGGCATGATCACCCGCAATGAGCGCAACGCCATCATCCAGCACGGCACCATGACCCTGGTGCGTCGCCGGGTGCTGGACGCGCTGGGTGGCTGGGCGGAGTGGTGCATCTGCGAAGACGCGGAACTGGGGCTGCGCGTGCTGGAAGCGGGTTACCAGGCGACCTATCTGCCGAAGAGTTATGGCCGCGGGTTGATGCCCGACACCTTCATCGACTACAAGAAACAGCGCTTTCGCTGGGCCTACGGCGCCATGCAGATCCTGCGCCACCACGCCCGCGGACTGCTGCGACCCAGCCTGAGCGCGTTGAGCGCCGGGCAGCGCTATCACTTCGTGGCCGGGTGGCTGCCGTGGCTTGCCGATGGCTTCAATCTGATCTTCAACCTGGCCGCCATCGGCTGGTCGGCGGCGATGATTCACAGTCCCGAGAGCATCGATCCGCCTTTGCTGGTGTTTTCACTGCTGCCGCTGTCGCTGTTCACCTTCAAGCTGGTAAAGCTGGTGCACCTCTATACGCACCGCGTCGGCATCGGCCTGCGCCAGACCTTCGCCGCGGCACTGGCCGGCCTGGCGCTGGCACACACCATCGGCCGCGCAGTGCTCAAAGGTCTGGTGACGCATAGCGAGCCGTTCTTTCGTACCCCCAAGAGGGCCGGCCGGCACGCGCTGTCGCTGGCGCTCGCCGGTGCATGGGAAGAGGCCGTGCTGATGCTGGCGCTATGGAGCGCGGCCTTCCTCCTGCATCGGACGCCAACCGAATACGCCAGCCCCGACCGGCACGTATGGATCATCGCGCTGATGATTCAGTCGATTCCCTACACCGCCTCGGTGCTGGTCTCGCTCACCAGCGCGCTCAAGCTGCCGGCGAGCCTGCTGGAACGGCGCCGCCCGCCGGCCCCGCTTCCAGCACCACCAGGCAGCGTTCAGCCGCCAGCCCCGGAACTTTGATGGCGCGCACTTCGAGCACCCGCCACGGTGCTGGCAACGCCGCAATCTCCGCGTCCGGGCGTTGCCCCTTGTACGCGATCAGGCGCGTCCCGGCGTGAGTCAGTGGCAAGGCCAGTTGCGCCAGGGCTGGCAATGAACTCACGGCCCGCGCCAGCAGGGTGTCGAACGGCGTGCCGCCGGCCAGCGATTCCACCCGTTGATGCAGAGCCTGCACATTCTTCAATCCCAGCACCCGCACTGCGTGCGTGACGAAGCGAATCTTCTTGGCCGTGCCGTCGATCAGCGTGAAGTGCCGCTGTGGATGCGCGATCGCGAGCGGCAGGCCGGGGAAGCCGGCGCCGGTACCCAGATCCGCAATGCGCTCGCCCCGCAGATCAGCGCTGGCCGCCAGACTGTCGAGCAGATGATGTGTGATCATGTGCTCGCGCGCTTCCACGGCTGTCAGGTTGTAGGCCCGGTTCCATTGCGCCAGCTCGGTAAGCAGTTGCAGCAGCGCAGCGGCCTGCGCGGCGGCTAGCGGCACACCCAGCAGCGCCGCCTGCGCCTGCAGCGTCGTGGCCTCGTTGTGATTACCATGGGCCATGGAGGTCTGCACGGGTTGCCTTGTGTAACACTGCAGGCAGAATAGTTGCCGGCGACGATCAACGATAGCAAACCGATGCACCAATACAACCACCAACGGATTCCAGCGCTGCTGCTCGCTGGCATCGCCGCTCTGGCGGTAGCGCCGCTGCAGGCCGAACGACGCATCGAGGGTACGGTGCTGTACGACGGCGTACCGGCAGGCGACGCGTCGCTGCGCGCGGCGCTGCTGCAATACCGCGTGATCAGCGAGTCGCGGCTGCTCGGTTGGCTGGCCAACGGCGAACTGCTGGTGGCCACGCGTCTGGAAGAGGGCGAGCAGCTTGAGCGGCTGCGTGCCCCGGGCACCTTGCAGGCAGCCACCAGTCACGCTGGTGCAACCGTGCTTGCTGCCACTGCGCAGCCTTTTCATTCCCAGCTGCTGGCCTATCTGGCCGAAGACGCCGAACACACGGGCGCCGCGCTGTATGTGCAGGATGTCGCCGGCGGCAACGAGCGCCAACTGCTGAGCGCAGGTGCGCGGCCGGGCGCGGCGCTGTTCGCGCACGATGGCCAGCGCCTGGCCTTTACGGCCACGCTGCCGGGCAGCGCCAGCACCAGCGTGTACTTCGCTGAAGTCACCAGCACCGCAGCGCCACGCCTTTTGCTCAGCGGCGCAGGTGAAGACTGGCAGGTGCTGGGCTGGACGCGCAGTGATCGCGCCGTGCTCGTCAGGCGCACGCCACCCGGTGCGGACGCTGAACTATTGCTTGTGGATGTCGACACCGGCGTGCCACGCCGTGTCGATGTGCCCGCGACGGCAGGCCAGGCCGGCGCAGCGCGGCGCGAGCGCGCGCCATCGGACTGGCATATCACGCAGGCCCATCTGGCGAACGATGATCGCGGCGTTTATTTCCTGAGTGATCGCGACGCTGACTACCTGCGCCTGCACTACGTGGATTTCTATGGCGGTGCGCCGCGCGAGTTCGGCGCGGCCGTCCGCCGCGATATCGAGCAATTTGACCTGAGCAGCGACGGCCGCTACCTGGCCTACGCCTGGAACGACAATGGTTACAGCCGGGTGACGCTGGTCGATCGCCCGCTGAATCGTGAAGTCACGGTAGCGAACCTGCCGGTCGGCGTGGTTCACGCCCTGCGCTTCGCGAACCAGGGCACGCGCCTGGCCATTGACCTGGCTGCCGGCAGCGCGGCGCGCGATGTCTATGTCTACGACCTCGCCGACGCGACCACCACGCGCTGGACCCGCAGCGCACTTGGCCTGGCCGGTAGCGGCGCAGCGGCTGCCGCCCGGGCGCTGATTGCCCCGCAAACCCTGCGTTTCCCCACCTGGGATCGCCCCGATGGAAGCCCGCGGCTGCTGAGCGCGCTGGTCTACAAACCCACTGACGGGCAGAGCCAGGCGGTGCTCGTCATGCTGCCAGGCCGCGGCCGCCAGGCCCGGGCGCAGCTGGATCTGTTTGTCCAGTATCTGCTCACGCAGCTGCGAATCGCCGTGATCGCGCCGGATCTGCGTGGCGCCAGCGGGCATGGGCGCAGCTTCGCCGCCCTGGGACGCGCGGATGAGCGCAACGGCGAGGCCCTGGATCTCGGCGCGCTGCTGGCGTGGATCGGCGCGCAACCTGATCTGCAACGCCAGCAGGTTGTGCTGATGGGAAATGGGGACGGCGGTGAGCTGGCGCTCGCGGCATTGAGCCTGTACGGCGATCGCTTGCGCGCGGCCATCAGCGTCGATGGCGTTGCGGGCGTAGCGCAGCTGACGGCGCTGCGCCAACCAGTGCTGTTGCTGCGTGGCCTGGAACAGCCGCCGCTGAGTGCCGCCGCCGCTGAGCAACTACTGTGGCGCCTGCGCAGCAATGCGGTGGAGTCATGGTTCATGGCGCCGCGCGAGACACTGGGAAACCTGGCCGGCGCTGATGCGCAGCTCGCCGCACAACAAACCATCGTGCAGTTCTTGCTGAAGGTACTGGCGGATGCAGCGCCGCCGGCCCGTACGAGCGCGCCCCCGCTCAGCGCACCACCGTCACGCTGAACCCGCAGCGGCAGGCTTGCGAGCCGCTTACAGCCAGCTGCGGCGCAACAGGGTCTTCAGTGCCGGGCCCTGCGCGGCGTAATAGTCGGCGACTGCCTTGATTTCAGCATCGCTCAATTGGCCGATGAAAGTGGCCATTATCGGGTTCTTGCGATCGCCCTTTTTGTATTGAATGAGCGCACGCTGCAGATAGTCGGCGTGCTGGCCAGCGAGCGTTGGGTAGTCGCCAGTGATGCCGACGCCGTTGGTGCCATGGCAGGCCACGCATAATTCGGTGACTTTGCCGGGCGCCTGGCCGACGGCGGGCGCCGTCGCCGGCAGCACTGCGCCGGCAAGATAAGCGGCAATGTCGTCGATGTCCCGGTCGCTCAGGGAACTGGCCTGCGCATACATGGTGCCGTGCGAACGATCCTTGCTGCGATAACCCTTGAGCGCCGCGACCAGGTAGTCTGGATGCTGGCCTACCAGCTTGGGCACGCTGTAGGTGGGATAGACATTCTTGTAGTTCTCGATGCCGTGGCAACCGAGGCAGGTGTAGCCCAGTTGCTTGCCGCGCTGTGCGTCGCCAGCGGCACGGCCGGCAGTCGGACCCACGCTGCCCAGCAGAGCAAACGCCAGTACGGCAACAGTGACCCAGCTACGCGACATCGGGGGCATAATCGGACTCCGCAGGAATACTGGCGAAAGGCGCTATAAAACGGTCGCAAAGTGTACGGATTCATCAACCGATTTGCCACTCCATGATCGCGCTCATCCAGCGCGTCACGCGGGCTGAGGTGCGGGTCCAGGATCGTACGGTCGCGGCTATCAGCCCGGGGCTGCTGGCGCTGATCGGTATCGTGCGTGGCGATGGCGCCGCGCAGGCTGCGCGCCTGCTGCAGCGCCTGCTCGACGTTCGCGTGTTTGGCGATGAGTCCGGGCGCATGAACCGCTCGCTGCGCGACACCCGGGGCGGCCTGCTGCTGGTACCGCAGTTCACGCTGGCAGCCGACACCGACGCCGGCAACCGGCCGGGTTTCCAGGGGGCGGCCGAGCCGGCCCTGGCCCGGGCCCTCTACGAACAGCTGCTCGGGGAGGCCCGGGCCGCACACGGCACGGTGGGCAGCGGCGAATTTGGCGCCCATATGGAAGTTTCGCTGGTCAATGACGGCCCGGTGACCTTCTGGCTGGAAGTGCCCCCGGAAGCGTGACGCGCGCGGCAGAAGTCGCAGTTGCGCTTCGGGCCAGGGCCAACTTCGCCTATCATTGAAAGCCTGCTGTCATCGGCACGTATCTGGAGGCCGCCATGGACCTGTTTTCACCCCGTCACCTGCTGATCATTCTGGTAGTCGTGCTGCTGGTTTTTGGCACCAAGAAGCTGCGCAATATTGGCGCTGATCTGGGCGCCGCGGTGCGTGGCTTCAAGAAAGGCATGAGCGACCCCGAACAGGACGAGCAGCTGGCGCAGAAGCAGTTGCCGGCCAGCGGCGCCGCAGGCGCGAACCAGGGCGCGGCCAAGGATGCCGAATTCCATGAGGCCGCCCCTGCCGCCCAACCCGCGCGCCAGGATGACCGGCGCGCTTAAGGCCCGCGGCAACACCCAAGCACTCGCGCGCCGCAGCGAGCGATCATGTTCGACATTGGCTTCTCGGAAATCCTGCTGATTCTTGGCCTGGCCCTGGTGGTACTCGGCCCTGAAAAGCTGCCCCAGGTTGCGCGCACCCTGGGCCGCTGGGCGGGACGCGCGCGCGCCATGGCACACCAGTTCCGTGATCAGCTGGAAAACGAAGCTGACGAGATCAAGGACAATCTGAGCACCAACATTCCTGTGCCGGCCGCGGCGCCGGTCGCGACGCCAGCCACGGTGCCGCCGGACGCCACGCCGCACACCGTGCCGCCGCCGTCAGTGGATGAATTCGCCGCGCGCGATGCCGCTACGACTCCCGAGGCCATGCACGCCAACGACCGGCCCACATGACCGGCGAGCGTGAGCCGCTGCTCGAAGGCACGCTGATCTCGCATCTGCTGGAGCTGCGCACGCGCCTGATGCGCGCCTTTCTGGCCGTGGTGCTGGTGTTCATTCCGCTCGCCTTCTATTCCAACCAGCTGTTCGAATGGCTCTCGCAGCCGCTGCTGCGCGAACTGCCGGCCCACAGCGCACTGATTTCCACCAGCATTACCGCACCGTTCACGACCCCGCTGAAACTCTCGTTTGTCGCAGCGCTGGTGCTCGCCATGCCCTACGTGCTCTACGAACTCTGGGCCTTCATAGCGCCCGGCCTGTATCGGCACGAGAAGCGTTTTGCGCTGCCGCTGCTGTTCTCCTCCATCGTGCTGTTCTATACCGGCACGGCCTTCGCGTATTTCGTGGTGTTTCCCCTGATCTTCAATTTCTTCGTCAACACCACTCCACACGGCGTGCAGATGATGGCCGACATCACCATGTACATGGATTTCGTGATCAAGCTGCTGTTCTCCTTCGGCCTGGCCTTCGAAGTGCCGGTGGCCGTGGTGCTGCTGGTGATGATGAACATCGTACGGCTGGAGAAACTGACGCAGATACGCGGCTATGTGCTGATCGCCGTGTTCGTGATCGCCGCGATCATCACGCCGCCCGACGCGATCTCGCAGACCATCATGGCGATACCGATGTACCTGCTCTACGAGAGCGGCATTCTGTTTGCGAAATTAATGGCGCGCAGCCGCCGGGCCGCTCAGGCGGTTGAGCCAACGGTAGAGGACCAGCACGGAGGCGGCGAAGCATAGGCCGCCGAGCCACTTGGCAGGCTCCGCAAAGCTCTCGCCCACCACGGCCAGCGGCGTGGCCCTGCCGGAAAACACCACCAGCGCTGCCAGCAGCACCCCAATCAGGCTCTCGCCCACCAGCAGACCGGAGGCCAGCAGCACGCCCAGCTGACGTGTATTGGCCGGATTCGCAGTGCGCGCCGCACGCTTGTCATACAGCCAGCCGACCACCGAACCGACCACCACCATCAACGTGACCGCCGAGGGCAGATAGATCCCCAGGCCGACGGCCAGCGGCGGCAGGTGCGCGCGCGTCGTGCGCTTGAGGATTTCATCGATCACGATGACCACCACACCGATCGCGATACCGATGCCGATCAGGCTCCAGTCGAGATTGGCCTGGATGACGCCCTGGGCCAAGGCGGAAATCAGCGCTGCCTGCGGCGCCGACAGCGCGTGCTCGGGATTCACGCCGGGCGCGCCGGCGAAACCATAAGCGTGATTGAGCAGATCGAGCACCGGCGGAATGATCGCCGCGCCGGCCACCACGCCGACGATCAGCGCCAGCTGCTGGCGCCACGGCGTGGCATCGACCAGCTGCCCGGTTTTCAGATCCTGCAGATTGTTGTTGGCAATGGTGGCGGCACAAAATACCACCGAGGTGACGAACAGGGCGTAGGCCACCAGTGCCGGTGCTGCGCTCGCGGGCAACAGCGGTTTGACGGCAAGTACCAGCAACAGCGCGGCACCGATCACCACCAGGATGCCCACGCCGGAAAGCGGGCTGTTGGATGAGCCGATGAGCCCCGCCATGTACCCGCACACCGCGGCAACGAAGAAACTCATCAGCGCGATATAGACGATGCCACCGGCGACCAGGATCGCCATCTGGCTACCCAGTCCGCTGGCGGCGCTGAACTGCGCCAGCAGCACGGCGATGGGCACCAGGCACACCAGTGTGATGATCCCGACCATGCCGATCGGAATATCGCGCTCGATGCGCGGCAAGCTGCCACCCTGACCCGCCTTGCGCGCACGCGAAGCGGCGAAGGCTGAGCGGAGTCCTGCGGCTACGGGACCCACCAGCTTCATCAGCGTCCAGATCGAGGCCACGCCAATGGTGCCCGCGCCCATGAAGCGCACCTTGTGACTCCACACCGAACGCGCGACCTCGGCGGCCGTGCCGGCCTCGGGGTGCAGCGCAGTCAAATAGGGCACGGCGCCTGCCCAGGCAATGGCCGCGCCGACCAGAAAGGCGATGCCTACGGCCAGGCCAATGAGGTGACCCACCGCCAGCAATGCAAACGACAGGTTGAAATCGTAGCCGGTCGCACCGCCGCTCACGCCGCCATCGGCGTCGGTGCGATTGCCGAAGCGGAAATACTGCACCACATCACTGGCAAAGAGTTGCATCGCGATCACTATCACGAACAGCGCCGACACCACGCTGCCGACCACGATGGCGTGCAGGCCATTCCGGCTGGCGGTGTGATCGCCCACCTTGAGCACCTCGGCGCAGGCCACGCCTTCGGGGTAAGGCAGGTCCGAGTTGGTCACCAGCGCGCGCCGCAGCGGAATTGAATACATCACGCCCAGTACGCCGCCGAGCGCGCAGATGGCGAACGACACCCAATAGGGGAAACCCGTCCACCAGCCGATCATCACCAGACCCGGCAGCACGAAAATGACTGACGAGAGTGTGCCCGCGGCCGAGGCCACGGTCTGCACGATATTGTTTTCCTGGACGGTGACGCCGGCAAAGCTGCGCAGCAGTGCCATTGAGATCACGGCGGCTGGAATCGAGGTCGAGAAGGTCAACCCGGCCTTGAGACCGAAGTAGGCATTGGCGGCAGTGAAGACCAGCGTGATCAGCACACCCAGTATCAGTGCGCGCCAGGTCAGCTCGGTGCGCGCATCATCAATCGTCGGCAGCTTGGTTTCCACTCTTCCCCCTGATTGTTCTGATGTGTTCCTGAACTGCGTCCCGGAGTTCGCGGCGGCTCACCAGGGCAGCTCCTGGTCCGTGTAGGCGCTCCAGAAACGTCCGGCCTTGTCGGTGCCGAGTCCCTCGATGTAATTGGCCAGCGCGCGCGCGCTGTCGGCGGGCGCCACCGCCGGCATGGAGATCGGCTTGCCGGCCTGCACGGCATTGGCACGATAGGCCTTCTGCATGTCGGTATCGACCGGCCCCGGCGACACGATACCGACCAGTACGCCGCGGCCACGCACATCGTTCTGCAGCAGGCGCATGCCCATGTTCAGGGCCGCCTTGCTGATGTTGTAATAGTAACTGTCAGGCAACTGTGGTGCCTGGAACAGCGAGCCCGAGCCACTCGATATCGCGATGATTTTCTTCTGCCGGCTGGCACTCACCTGCTCGAGGAAGGTGCGCGCCACGCGCAGCGGTGCATAGACGTTGACGCGCAGGACCTGCTGGAAGACGTCGGCATCCAGCGCATTCAGGCGCTGTGCGGCGAAGTCACCGGTGATGCCGGCATTGTTGACCAGTGCGTCGATCGGCTGGCCGCGATATCTGCTGGCCAGCGCGTCGATCGCAGCATTGTCAGCCACATCCAGGGCCTCGAGCACGACCAGCGGATGTGCGGCCGCGTACTCGCGCAGCGGCTGGGCGTGCGCCGGATCGCGGCAGGTGGCGATGACCTTCCAGCCGCGCGCGCTCAACTCCTGTGTCAGGGCGAAACCGATGCCGCGATCGGAGCCGGTGATCAAGGCAACCGGGGGGTCCACGAGCGGACTGACTGGCGGATGCGGCGGCTCGCTCGCCTGCAGGAGGTTGAGGCCCAAGGTCCAGCACATCAGTGACAGCCAGTACTTGTTCATGCCGACCCCCCCGCGGATCTGCCGATCGGTTCGCGTGCCCGCAGCCGGCCAGATCATAGCTGGTATTCGTGCGACCGGAAGCTGCGGCGCTTGCCCTGGCGTTTACTTGTGTACGGGAGCCGGCGCCTCGGCCGCCATCCGCTCGATGCACACCTTCAGGCGCGCCAGTGCCGTGGCCCAACCGCCGCGCAGGCGCTGATAGTAATTGTCCCAGGCCTCATCCTGCGGAATACCCGAGCCCAGCAGGCGCAGTACCGCGATCTCGCCTTCTGTGTTGAGTATGAAATCGTCCACGACGACGGCGTCGTTGGCAGGAAGATTGCGTGGCGGCATGTAGATCAGGCGTAGCCGGCGCGCCGGCTCGAACACATCGATGTGCGCCTCGCGCTCCAGGTCGCGATCGGCCTGCACCAGGTAGCGCCCGCCGGCGCGCGCCGCGATGCGCGCACCAGGCCCATACCATTTGGCCAGCAGCGGCGGCTCGATGAGTCCACGCCACAACAGATCAATGGGGGCACGCACGTCGATGCGGTGCGCATAGCCACGGGTGCGATCAGCCATGGGCGCCTGGCCCGCGCCACTGCCGGCGCTCACGTGCATCGCGCCACGCCACCACCAGCAGCGGCAGCAGCGAGAGCACGACGATGCCCAGGGTCACCAGCCCGAAATTGGCTTTGACCAGGGGCAGGTTGCCAAACAGGTAACCGCCGCAGATAAACAGCGTGATCCAGCCGCTGCCGCCAGCGACGTTGTAGAGCTGAAAGGCGCCGGCGTGCATGCCGCTGATGCCGGCGGCAAAGGGCGTGAAGGTGCGTACGATCGGTATGAAGCGCGACAGCACGATGGCCAGCGCGCCATGACGCGCGAAGAATTCGTCGGCGCGCTGCAGGTAGGCAACTTTGACAAATCTCAGGCGCCCGGCGTGGGCACGCACCCCCACATATCGCCCCAGCCAGTAGTTGACGGTGTTACCCAGGATCGCCGCCACCACCAGCAGCGGCAGCAGCGCGCCCAGGCGCAGCGTGTGGCTGACGTCGATCGCCGCCAGCGCTCCGGCGGCAAACAGCAGGGAATCGCCCGGCAGAAACGGCGTTACCACCAGGCCGGTCTCGGCGAAAATGATCAGAAACAGCACCGCGTAGATCCAGACATCGAAGCGCACCAGCATCTCGACCAGGTGGCGGTCGAGGTGCAGTACCAGGTCAGTCAGAAAATGCAGGGCCTCCATCAGGAACGCGGCAGTGCGTGCAGCGGCGGATGTCCGGCATAAAGCACCCCACGCAGCGTCGCCAGAGCCACGGCTACCTGCGGATCGCGACGCGCCAGGGTTGGCGCACCAGCACCGGCATCGAGCTCGGCGGGCGGCAGCTCGGCGCCATTGAGCAATACGTCAGGAGTGATGCCGACGCCGTTGATCGAGGTGCCAGAAGGAGTGTAGTAGCGTGAAGTCGTGAGCTTGAGTGCCTGACCGTCCGAGAGCGGCATGATGGTCTGCACCGTGCCCTTGCCATAGGTTCGGCGCCCGATCAGCGTGGCGCGATTGTTCTGTCGGAGCGCGGCGGCAAGTATTTCCGCGGCCGAAGCCGAACCGCCATTGACCAGCACGACAATGGGCGCGCCGGCGGCAATGTCCCCGGGAGTCGCCGCCATGCGAAAACGCGCCTCGAGCACGCGACCATCGGCGCTGACGATCGTGCCCTGTTCGAGGAATTCATCGGCGCTGGCGCTGGCCGCTTCCAGGACTCCGCCCGGATTGTCGCGCAGATCAATGATCAGGCCGTGCAGCTTGCCGCCATTCGCGGCGCGTACCAGTGCGATGCCACGGGCCAGTTCCGCGGCCGTGGCATTGGTAAATTCGCTGACCCGCAGGTACGCCATGCCTGGCGCCAGGCTCTCGGCCGCCACGCTGGGCAGTGCGACTTCGGAACGCTGCAGCACGAATTCCTGCGCCGCCCGGCCATTGCGTTGCACGCTCAGGCGCACCTGGCTGCCCACCTCACCGCGCAGCAGATCGGTAGCCGCATCGAGATTCGCTGCGTTGACGAGCAGGTCATCGATGCGCACCAGCAGATCGCCGGCATGCAGACCCGCCTGCTGTGCCGGCGAGTCCGGCAGGCAACGCACGACGCGCACGCCTCCGGCCACGCCTTCCACCTCGACACCGACGCCGGCGTACGAACCGTTGGTAGATGCCTGGAGCGCCGCATACTCGCGCTCGCTGAGCAGGGTTGAATGTTCATCGAGACCCGCCAGCATGCCGCGCGCGGCGTGCTGCATCAGCTGGTGGACGTCGATCTGATCAACGTAGTTTTCGCGCACCCGCTGCAACACTTCGGCCAGCAGCCTGGCATCCCGCCAGGGCAGTACTTCGCTGCCGATGGCCGGTGCGGCCGCGGCCGCACCACCCTGGACATCACGCTCGGCGTACACACGCGTGTTGAGTGATAGTGCGCAACCGAGCAGCACGCCCGTGCACAGTGTTATTGCCCAACGCAGCTGTGAGCCCATGGCGCTGAATCCTACACTGCTGCCGACAGCGCGCACAGCGCTGGCGGGCGTGCCGGTTCAACCTCCGGCACGGCATGGGTGTCGGTTGCCACTGCCGCATACAGTGGCAACTGCTCGAGCACCTCGTCGATCGGCACTGGCTGGGCGATGGCAAAGCCCTGGCCGTAGTCGACACCCAACTGCGCAATGCGATTGCGAATCTCCTCAGTTTCGACGTACTCCGCCACCGTGACCAGCGACATGGCGCGCGCCAGCTGCGCAATTGCCTGGATGGTCGATTCCGCCTTGGAGTCGCGCAGCACATCGCGCACGAAGCTGCCGTCGATCTTCAGCATGGTGATTGGCAACGAGCGCAGATAGGCCAGCGAACTGAGGCCGGTGCCAAAATCATCCAGCGCTATGCCGCAGCCAAGTTTGCGCAACTGGCGCATCAGGGTCTCGGTGTGCGCCAGATTGCCGACCGCGGCGCTCTCGGTAAGCTCAAAACACAGCGCGGCAGGATTGAGGCCGCTGTCGTTGATCTGGCGGATCAGGAACTCGGTCCAGGCCTCGTCCTGCAGTGACTGGCCCGAACAGTTGATGGTGAACACAACCGGATCGTTGGCCAGCAGCGCGGCGTGCGGCTTGAGCAGGCTCAGCGCCTCGCCGACCACCCAGCGATCGATCTCGGGCATCAGCTGGTAGCGTTGCGCCGAGGACATGAACGTATGGGGCCCGATGGTCTGCCCGTCGGTGCCGATCATGCGCAGCAGCAGTTCGAAATGCGGGCGCAGGTGGGTGCCGCCCAGCGGCAGCAACATCTGCGCGTACAGGCGCATGCGCCCGCCGGCAATGGCAGCGCGCAGGTCGGCCACCATGTTGATGTCGGTGAAGCGCCGGATAATGCTCTCGTCGGCTTCCTGGAAGATCTCCACGCGATTGCGACCGCGATCATTGGCGGCCTTGCAGGCAGTCTCGGCGGCGGCAAAGGCATGCGTGAACTCTTCGGCGCGCGGCTCGACCGCCGCGACGCCGACGCTGATCGATACGGCAATCGAGCCGTCACCGATGCCGGCGCCGAGCCGCTCGGCGCCCTGGCGCAACGCTTCGGCAAAGCGCGCCGCATCATCGAGACTGGCGCGCAACAGCACCGCAAAGCGATCGCCCGACATGCGCGCCGCCACCGAACCCGGCGGCAGGCGCTTGCGGATCAACTCGCCGATCTGGGCGATTACCTTGTCGCCGATATGCATGCCGTAGGTGTCGTTGATGACGTGGGTGCGATTGGTGTCGATCGACAACGCGCTCCACCAGCGTTGTGCGCTGCTATCCTGGGTGAGCATATTGTGAACGCGCGACTCAAAGGCCGGGCGGTTCAGCAGACCGGTGAGCGCGTCGTAGCTGCTGGCGATCACGGCCGAGGCGCGCCGCGCCAGCAACTCGCCCAGCCGTGCCTGGCGCGGCGTAAATTCCGGCATATCCATGCTACGAAACAGCGCCAGCACACCGAGCGCGCGGCCATCGGCGCGCGCCACGGGGCAGGCCAGCAGCCGATAGGCATTGTTGCCATCGCCGGTCTGCAGTTTCATGTGATTGACGATCATTGCATCGCGGCGCATCTGTGCGGTCGAGAGCAGGTGGCGATGAGCGCGTGCCACCAGGCTGGCATCCATGTTGTGGCCGGCCTGCTGGCGTACCAGCACCAGGCCCTTCTCGGGCACGATCAGTGCCGCCAGGCCGCCGTTCACGTGTTCGATGGCGGCGCCAAGAATGACCTTGAGTTCATCACCGCCGTCATCGTTGGCGCTGCCATCGCTGCCGCTGACCTTCAGCAGCATGTCCAGATCCTGATCATGTTCGGCGAGCGCGCCGCTCAGGCTGACGATCTGCTCGCGGTTCAGCAGCTCGCGCCCCAGTATCTCGAGCGCCGGCCGCAGCAGCGCATGGACAAATGAGAGTGTGCGATTCTCGCTCTCCACTCCGGCCTTGCAGCGCACCAGCAGGGTCGCGAACGGCGCACTGCGATCGCCCACCGGACGCCACAGCCAGAAAATATAGTGCGGCTCACCATCGGTGATCCACAAGCCGGTCCCACCCGGCTCGTCGCGCGCCGCGCGCATGGATTCGGCCACCAGCTGGCGCAGCGCCTCGTCGACCGCTATTTCATTGGACCAATAGAGTTCACCGGCCGCGTTGAAGATCGATACCCCGGTCATGCGCGGCAACAGCGCGCGCATCAGCTGCGTGTACGACTCCAGCTCGGAATGACCCGAGGCGGCAGTCCTTTCAGTGGAATTCTCGCGTAGCGCACTCATGCAGACGACAGCATCGGGCAAGACCCGGCGCCCGGCCATGATGGGGTTCGCGCTTTTTGTTAAACGGCGCGCGACTGTGACGCACTTCTCAGTCGGGCGTGCGGCGGCGAAACCAGGGGCGCGGATCCAGCGGTTTGCCGGAGCGGCGGATCTCAAAATACAGTTGCGGCTCGGGTCGCCCGCCGCTGTCGCCCGCCGTGGCAATGACATCCCCGGCGGCTACGCTCTCGCCCGCGGCCTTGCGCAGCTCTTCGTTGTAACCATAGAGGCTCAGGTAGCCTGAGCCGTGATCGACGATGCTGAGCAGGCCCAGCCCCGGCAACCAGTCGGCATAGATCACGCGACCGGCAGACACAGCGTGGACCGCCGCGCCGCGCTCGGTCGAAACCACGGTGCCTTGCCAGTTCACGCCGCTGGCGCGCTGCTGGCCAAAACTGGCCACCAGGCGACCGGCTACCGGCCAGTCCAGTTGGCCGCGACGGCGGGCAAAAGCGCTGGAATTGTCGGTTGGCGAACTGGGGCGCACCACCCGGCTGAGTTCACGCAGCAGGCGTTCGAGATTGGCCTGCTGGGTCTTGAGACGTGCCAGGCTGGCGCTGCGCGAGCGCGCTTCGCTTTGCAGATTGACGAGCGCCTGCTGGCGTTGATCGCGACCGCTCTCCAGCCGTTGCAGCTGCTGTGCTCTGGCGCGTTGCAGCTGCACCAGTGCAGTTTCCTGTTCGGCAAGTTGCCGCTCGAGTTTCTCGATGCTGCGCATGCGCTCACTGATGGCAGCAATCTGCCCGGCGCGCGCACGGCCAAAATAGCCGTACCAGGCGAACATGCGGCTGGCCTGGGCAGGGTCGCGCTGATTGAGCAGTAACTGCAGTGGTTCATTTCGCCCCAGCAGGTACGCCACCCGCAACTGCTGGGCCAGCGCTGTGCGCCTGGCGACCAGGGCGCTGCGCTGACGCTCACGCGCCGCGCTCAGGGTCGCGCGCTGCTCGGAATGCGCCAATTCCTGCCGATGCAGCGCCACCAGCTCAGCGCGCGCACCGGTCACAGCCAGTTCGGCGTCGCGCAGGGTCCGCGCCAGGCGGTCCTTTTCGAGGGCGTCGCGCCCGACCTCGCGACTGACACGTTCAATGCGCTCGCGCAGACTGCGCAGCTGTTCCGCGGTCTGGCCAGCCGAGGCGGCCCATAGCGGCAATGCCTGCTCCAGCGACAGCGCCAGCACCAGCAACAGGGCAAAACGCGGCAAATGGGTGGACGGGTGCACAGGCATGCGGAAAAGTCTAACGCAGCAGGGCTATAATGCGCGCCCCGCAATATGGCGGAAGCGTTCCCAGACTGCCCGGCGGCCCACAATTCCCATGCAACACCTGCTCGACTACGCCTCGCACCATCCCGGCCTCAGCCTGCTGCTGGTCGCCGCGGTGCTGGCCGTGCTGGTTTATGAAATGCGCGCGCGCGCGCACGCCGTGGGTGCAGTCAGCCCGCAGGATGTCGTCAGGCTGATGAACCAGGGCGCAACCGTTCTGGATCTGCGCGACGCCGAGGCTTATGCCGCCGGCCATATCCGTGGCGCACGCCATCTGCCGTCCGATCGGTTGAGCGGCGAGCTCGACAGCCTCAAGCGCCTGAAGGAGCGACCCGTCATCGTCTATTGCGAACGGGGCGCTGCGGCCGCTGCTGCACTGCGCACGCTGGCCACGCAGGGCTTCACCAGGGTCGTCAATCTGCGCGGCGGCCTGTCCGCCTGGCGGGCCGAAAATCTGCCCCTGACCCGCGAGTAACAGGGTGGACGCAGTGCGCATAGAGATGTACGCCACCTCGTGGTGCCCTTACTGCGAATCGGCGCGCCAGCTGCTGCGCCGCAAGGGCGTGAGTTTTGAAGAAATCAGCATCGAGGCCGACCCGGCGCAGCGCGAGATCATGATTCGCCGCAGTGGACGGCATACGGTACCGCAGATCTTCATTGGCGGCAGGCACGTCGGCGGCTCGGACGATCTGCACGCGCTCGATGCGGCCGGCGGCCTCGACCCCTTAATCACCTAGCCTCAGGAAATCAGCACATGGCCATAGAAGCGGAACAGGATCAGAACGCGGGCGGCGCGCAGCTCGCATTGCAGGCGGTTTATCTCAAGGACTGTTCTTTCGAGGCTCCGCAGGGGCCGCGCAACAACGGTGAATGGAACCCGCAGATCGGGCTCGACCTGAATACATCGATCAGTCACATCGAGGGCGACCTGCGCGAAGTGCTGTTGACGGTCACGGTGTCGGCCAAACATGCGGACCGCACCGCGTTCCTGGTCGAGGTCAAACAGGCCGGCGCATTCCTGATGCAGAACCTCAGCGACGAAGATCTGCGGCGCGCCGCTGGCATCATCTGCCCGGGTGTGCTGTTCCCCTATGCCCGCGCGGTGGTCTCGCAACTGGTAAGCCAGGGCGGCTTTCCGCAGCTGCTGTTGCCGCCGGTGAATTTTGAAGCCCTGTTCACAGCCAGCAGCGCCGAAGCAGCCAGCCCCACGAAGAACTGAGTTGTGAGTGCAGCGAGCGCGACGCAGGCGCAGATCGCCGTCCTGGGCGCCGGCTCCTGGGGCACGGCGCTCGCGATCCAGTGGGCACGGGCCGGCAACAGCGTGCGCCTGTGGGGACGTGAGGCCGCACAACTCACGCTGATGAGCCAGGAGCGCGTCAACCGCCGCTACCTGCCCAACGCGCCGTTCCCGCCATCATTGCAGATTGCGTCGACCCAGGCCGCAGCGCTCGAGGGCGTCGACGACGTACTGGTCGCCGTGCCCAGTCACGCCTTCAGGGAATTGCTCACGCAGCTCAAGGCCGTGCTCACGCCGGCCCAGCGCCTGTGCTGGGCCACCAAGGGTTTCGAAATCAGCAGTGGTCGCCTGCCACACGAAGTGGCGCGGCAGGTGCTCGGCAGCGGGCGCCTGACCGCAGTGCTTTCCGGGCCAACCTTCGCACGTGAAGTGGGCGCCGGGCTGCCGAGCGCGATGACCATTGCCTCGCGCGATGCGGAGTACGCCGCGATGCTGGCCTACGACATCTCCAATGCCAATTTCCGCGCCTACACTTCCACCGACATCGTCGGTGTGGAGGTCGGGGGCGCAGTCAAGAATGTGCTGGCGATCGGCGCCGGCCTGTCAGATGGCCTGGGGTTTGGCGCCAATGCGCGCATTGCGCTGATCACCCGCGGCCTGATGGAGATGATGCGCCTGGGCGTGGCGCTGGGTGCGCAGCGCGAAACCTTCATGGGACTGGCGGGCCTCGGTGATCTGGTGCTTACCTGCACCGATGATCAATCGCGCAACCGTCGTTATGGCCTGCTGCTCGCCCGGGGGCTCAGCAGCGATGCGGCGCTGCAGGAGATTGGCCAGGTGGTCGAAGGCCATCTGGCCGCGCGGGCCGTGCACCAGGTGGCCGAGCGCGAAGGCGTACTGCTGCCGATCTGCGCGGGCATATACGGCGTACTCAATCAGGGTCTGGCTGCCGAGGAAGTGGTGCGCGGGCTGATGATGCGGCCGATCAAACCGGAGTTTGAATAACGGTTGCAGCCGGCGCGGCGTTCAAGCGTGCGCAAATCCCCGTTGCCGCCACGCCTCGTAAACGACCAGCGCTACGGCATTGGCAAGGTTGAGACTGCGATTGCCGGCGCGCATCGGAATGCTCAGGACATTGCTGGCGGCTACCTGCGCTTGCACCTCGGCCGGCAAGCCGCGCGTCTCGGGCCCGAACAGCAGTGCGTCGCCGGGTTCAAAACTGGCGTCGCTGTAGCGGCGCGCGCCGCCGGTTTCCACCGCAAACAACCGCGCCGATGAGGCCGGCAGTTTCAGGCTGCCGAGGCAATCGTCCAGCGTGCGATGCACGCGCACCGTGGCCAGGTCAGCGTAGTCC
>JBAVRE010000252.1:0-1797 GCA_049694695.1 Steroidobacteraceae bacterium
TTCTGCGCCGTGACCAGGTTGGCGTCGCGCGCCGCAATGGCGCCGCCCGATTCCAGCAGCGTTGTCACCGTGGCGTTGAGCCGCGTGGCAATGCCCTGCGGACCGCTGAACAGCCTGGCGACACTGCCACTGTCAGCGTTCAGGGCCGCCTGCAGTTTGCTGCTGTTCACGGACAAGGCGCCATCGGCGCCGGTGGTGATGCCGAGCGCGGCGAGCGAGGAATAGCTGGAAGCCAGCCCGATGACAGGGTCGGTCATGCCGCGGTTGAGCTTGAAGTGCGTGCCGCTGAGCAGCCAGTCTCCGAGCAGCGGGCCGCCGGTCTTGGAAGCTGCGTTGTAGCTGCCCAGGGTCTTCAGCTGGCCCTGCATGGTGTTGTAAGCCTCGACCAGCATGTTGACGTTGGCGATCACCGCGTTCTGATCGTTGCTCACGGCCAGATTGAGTGTGGTGCCGGGCCTGGCGGCGAGCAGATTGAGCGTCACGCCGTCGATGGCACCCGCCACCACGTTGCCGGAACTGTGATGCTCGACGCCGGAGATAATGACGATGGCATCCTGCGGCTGCTGGGCCTCGGTGTAATGCGGATCGCCGCTGCCGGTGTAACCCAGCTGCGTGAGGCTCCCGGCCGCATTGCTGACCGCGACCTTGATGGCATTGCCGGCGCCGGTGGCCGATGAGGTGAGCACCAGCTGCGCACCGTTGACGCCGTATACCAATGTCGCCCTGACGCCCGGGTTGCCGGTGGCGGTGTTAATGGCGTCGCGCACGTCCGCGAGCGTGGCCGTGGCCGCGGCGACGGTGACGCTAAAACTGGCGCTGCCAAGCGAAATCTGCAGCGTACCGCTGCCTACCGATGCGGCAGCACCGCCGGCAAAGGCGGTGGAAATCAGCTGCTCGGGCTGGGCGAGCTGGCGCACTTCGACGCCATAGCCGCCGGCCACCGCGCCGCTGCCGGCCGTGGCGGTAAATACCTTGTCATCGGCGGAGCTGGTGGCCATGACCTGAAACTTGCTGAGCGTTGTCAGCGGCGTGAGCGCCGACTGAAAGCTGGCAATGGCGCCCTTCAGAGTGCCCATGGCCGAGAGTGTCGTAGCGACACTGGACGCCTGTCGCGTGATGCGCGCCTCGAGCGGCGCCCGATCTGCCGCGACCAGCTGCTTGACCAGCGATTGCACATCCAGCCCTGAGCCAATTCCCAATGACTGGATCAGACCCAGACCATTGCCATTGGTCGCGTTACTTGCCGTGCTCACTGCCATGAATATTCCTGCGATGCGGGCTCAGGCCAGCACGTCGAGCACCGGTGAGTGCTCCTCCTGTCTGAGCAATTGAGCGATACGGACGACTTCTTCGGTCGGAATCTGTCGCACCAGCTCGCCGGTTGCCTTGTTGATGACCCTGACTATCGTCATGCCGGTCTGGCGATCGAAATTGAAACTAAAGCCGTTGCCGCTGCCGAGTGCATCGGCCACGCGCCGTGCGGCGCGACTGAGCACATCATCGGTGGCGGCCGAGGCATGCGCCATGCCGGCATCGCCCGCTGCGTTGTCGTGGCCGGTGCCGGGCAAGCGCAGTGCTGCTGGCGCGCCAGCCGATCTTCCTGGTGCGGCAAATACCGGCGCCGCACCTATTCGTAGTTCGCTGCTCATGTTAGCGCCTGCCTTGATTCAAGCCCCGGCAGAGCACGGAAAAACGGAGACCGGCTTGCGCCGGCCTCCGTCCGTCTTCCGACCCTTGCGAGTCTGACCATGGGCTCATTACCGTTGGCTAATACTCTTACTGCAGAAGCTTCAGCAC
>JBAVRE010000253.1:0-4910 GCA_049694695.1 Steroidobacteraceae bacterium
GTGGCCTTGAACCCCTGGTAACACCAGCCGCCATTGAGGTACAGGTTCGCAAGCGGCGTGCGGCCCATGAAAGGGCTGCCGTCCGGCGTCATGTCCTGGATGCCGGCCCAGTGTCGCAGCAGGCGCAGGCGCGAGATCGAGGGAATGAGTGCCACGGCGCACTCGGCCACGTTCTGCACCTTGGCGAACTGGCCGCGTTGCGTGTAGGAATTGAAGCCGTCGATATGGCCGCCGAATACCAGGCCGCCCTTGTCCGACTGCGATATATAAAAGAGTTCCGCCCCGAATGAGATCACGTGATCGACAAAAGGTTTGATCGGCTCGGTGACAAAGGCCTGCAGGAGATGGCTTTCGACCGGCAGGCGCAGACCCGCCAGCGCTGCCACCTGCGAGGAGTGTCCGGCCACCGAGATCACGCTGCTGCCGGCCCCGATCGTGCCTCGGCTGGTGACCACACCGCTGATGCGATCATGCTCGCGCACGAAGCCCGTGACCTCGCAGTTCTCGATGATGTCCACTCCGCAGTCGTCCGCCGCGCGCGCGTAGCCCCATGCGACCGCATCGTGGCGCACGGTGCCGGCGCGGCGCTGCAGCAGGCCGCCATAGATCGGGAAGCGGGTGTCAGCGGAGTAATCGAGGTAGGGCAGCAGGCGGATGAGATCGCCGCGCTCGAGCAGCTCGGCATCGATGCCATTGAGCCGCATGATGTTGCCGCGGCGTGCCAGCACATCGAATTGCGACGGGCCGTGTGCGAGCACGACCTGGCCGCGCTGCGACACCATCACATTGAAATTGAGTTCGTGCGACAACCCTTCCCACAGCTTGAGCGAGTGTTCGAAGAACTGGGTGTTGCCGGCCATCATGTAATTCGAGCGGATCAAGGTCGTGTTGCGACCCACGTTGCCGGAGCCGATGTAGGCGCGCTCCAGTACGGCGACCCGCCTGATGCCATGGTTGGCCGCCAGGTAGTACGCCGTTGCCAGCCCGTGGCCACCGCCACCGATGATGACGACGTCGTAGTCGGGCCGGGGTGCCGCAGCTCGCCAGGCGCGACTCCAGCGCTTGCCGGTCAGCGCGTGCCGTGCGAGCGCCAGCGCGGAGTAGCGGTTCTTCATGGGTACAACTATGCCGCGGCGGCCGGCCGCGCCGCCAGCGAACTGGCGGTGTCGATGGCAAACCAGGCGAGTGCGGCGACCAACGCGCAAATGAAGCCGATCAGGAACGCTGCATCCCAGGCGCCGTGACCAGAGAGGTAGGCGACCACCGGAATGCCGAGCACGCCACCGAAATTGCCGCCGGTATTCAGGACGCCGGTCGCCGCCATCGTGTCGGCCCTGGCAATCTGCATGGTTCCTGCCCAGTAGGCGCCTTCGGTGATTTCCACCGCGGCAAAGGCGAGCGTCAGCGCCGCGACCGCGGCGTAAGCGCTCGAGATGTAGACGGCAACCAGCAGCAACGACCCGGCCGTCGGCAGCGCCACCAGCGGAGCCAGGCGATACCCCCATTTCGTACCAAAGCGGCGGGCCAGGGCATCGGTGATGATTCCACCGCTGCCGGCACCGATTGCCGCGCCGATCGGTGGCAGGCTGGCAAGCCAGCCACCCTCGAGCGCCGTGAAATGGCGTTGCTGGATCAGGTAGAGGAATGACCAGCTCGCCAGCAGGTAAAAAACGTAGTTCATGCAGATGTAGGAACCGGTGAGCAACAGGATGCCGCGATTGCCGAGGATGTGGCGGATCCGATCGAGACTGACGCCGCTGTCGCCAGCCGGTATGACGGAGGTCCCAAGCTCGGCAAGTTCAGGTGCCGACACGCCCGGGTGTTCGGCGGGGGTGTCGCGCGCGTACCAGAACCAGACTGCGATCAACGCCAGTGGCGGCAGGGCGGCCCAGAAGAGCGCACGCTGCCAGCCAAATGCCTGCATCAGCATGACCAGTATGGGCGGCGCCAGGGCCGCGCCAATCTGCAGGCCGCAGGTGTGTATGCCCTGCGCGAGTGCCCAGCGGCGCGAGGGCAACCAGGCCGCCATGACGCCGGCACAGACCGGCATGAACGGCGCGTGCGCTACCCCGAGCAGGAACTGGGTACCGAGGAGCACCGCGAACAGTGCCGTGCCCGTGAACAGCGTGGGCGCGAGCGGCACCAGGGCGGTGGCAAAAACCGCCACCAGCAGGATCGAGGTGAGTGCTCGACGTGCGCCGATGCGCTGGCCAAACACGCCACCCGGAAACTGCAACAGGCCGTAGGTGAACACGAACGCCCACTGCAGCCAGCCGATCTGCATCTGGGTCAGCGACAGCTCGGGCATGATCCTTTCAGCCGCAATCGACACGCTGCGCTGCTGAAAGTAGACGATCATCGCAAACCCAACGATCAGGGAAAATATTCGCCAGCGGACGCGGACGCCGCGGATCTCTGCAGGTGCTTGCCTCAAAACTTCCCCCGTCGCGCTGGTCCGTAGGTCTATGCTACATTTTCGCCTTGGACACGTCGCCACTATGTTAGCGAAGCGCAGGCCGGGAATCGCTGCATTGCTTGTCAGCGCCATGCTGGGTGGCGTCGCATTGGCGCATGACCCGGCGCATCATGCCAGCGAGAGCGTGCACGGCGGCCTGGGCGTCAGCCACTTTTCGACCTCGGGGTCGCCAAAGGCGCAAGCACATTTCCTGCGTGGGCTATTGCTGTTGCATAGCTTCGAGTACGCTGCGGCACGCAACGCCTTCCTGGCGGCCGAGCGTGCCGAGCCCGGCTTCGCCATGGCTGTCTGGGGCGAGGCACTGACCTATAACCACACCCTGTGGAATGAGCAGGACACCGCTGCCGCGCGCGCCGCGTTGGCCAGGCTGGGCGCGACGCCCGAGCAGCGCTTATCCCGGGCGCCGACGGCGCGCGAGCGCGAGTATCTGGCCTCAGTCGAGCAGCTGTATGGCGCCGGAGACAAGCCGCAGCGCGACGCAAATTATAGCAGTGCGCTGGGAGCACTGGCGCGCCGCTATCCCAATGACCTGGACGCGCGCTCGCTCTACGCGCTCTCCATAATCGGGCTCTCGGGCAGCTCGCGCAACGTGGCGAACTACATGCGCGCGGCAGCCGAGGCCGAGGCGGTCTATGAGATCGACAGGCACCATCCGGGCGCACTGCATTACCTCATCCACGCCTACGATGACCCCGTGCACGCACCGCTCGGCCTGCGGGCGGCGCGCCTCTATTCCAGGGTGGCGCCGCAGGCTGAGCACGCGCAACACATGCCGTCGCACATCTTCTTCGCGCTGGGCATGTGGGACGACGCCATCGAGGCGAACAGCGCATCGCTGAAAACCTCGCGTGCCGAAGGGGAAGCGGGCTACCACGCGCTGCTCTGGCTCGAATACGCCTATCTTCAGAAGAATATGCGTCCGCAGGCCGAAGCGCTGGTCAGGTCCGTGGCGCACGATGTCAGCGCCAGCCCCACGAAGGAGAATCGCCTGCGGCTGGCGTTCGCGCGCGCCACCTGGCTGGTTGAGACACGTGCCGCCGCCGGACCCGACGCGAATCTTACGGTTGACAGCTCGGGAGTCACTTCATTCGGGTACTTTGCGGTGCACGACTTTGCCCGCGGTATCAGCGCCGCGGCGGCCGGCGATTCGGCTGGCGCGAGCTCGGCGTTGCTGCAACTGCGGGCGCGCTGCGACGCGGTGCGGACCATCCCCACGGCGGTTACCGCGGCGTGGTATGACGAAACCAGTCCCGCGGAACTGGCCCAGGCGCAGGCACTGGCCGAGGCGCTCGCGGGCACAATCCAGTTTTACAGCGGTGACCACGCTGCCGGCCTGGCGCAGGTGCAGGCGGCGATCGCCGCGACTGCGCGCATGGAGTTCGAGTACGGCCCGCCATGGTCGGCAAAGCCGCTCGATGAGTTGCTGGGTGAGCTGTTGCTGGCGGACGGTCAGCGCACCGCTGCCGCGGAGGCCTTCCGCAGGACGCTGGCCAGTTACCCGAACCGCCGTCTGGCACTCGCAGGGCTGGCGGCGGCAACTACGGCGCCATGAAGACCCGCGCACAGGCCTTGCTGTGGACGCTCGCGCTGCTGAGTGCGGCGCCCCTGAGCGCCGCAGAATCGCGCACCGGCGCTCCCGCAACAGCACGCGATCTGATCGGCGCCTGGCGACTCGTCAGCATTGCCATCGAGGGACCGGGCGGCAGCCGGGCAGATCCGTTCTACAACAGCGTTGCCTCGGGCCTCCTGATCTACGATCCGTCAGGATCGGTCAGCGTGCAGATCGTCGGGGCGCCTCGCCCCACGTTCGATGTCCCCGCATCGCGACCGCAGGTCGGTGACGACACGCACGCCGCGCAGCTCAAGGCAATGCTGCTCGATACCTATTACGCCTACTTTGGAACCTGGGAGTTCGATCCGCACAGCTCGATCGTTACTCATAAGGTCGTATCGTCGCTTTATCCTAGCGAGGCGGGCGTCAGTTACGCCCAGCACGTGCAGCTCTCCGGCTCGCGCCTGGTGTTTACCAGGACGCTGGCATCCACTGCGGGCAATACCGTACAAAAGAAGGTCTGGGAGCGGATCGATCCCGGCTCATTGCCGCTGCACTAGGGCGTCGGCCCGCAGCAGTTCCAGCCCCTCGGCGTAGTTGCGCTGGAACCCCCTCCAGACAGTTATCTCGCCGGTGCCGGGACTGATGGCATCCCAGGGCGTGCCTGGAGACTGCTTCCAGATGCCGCTGCCCGAGTCCGGCACCAGCCCGTCCAGGTACGCGGCCCTGGTCTCATCGCCCTTGAGGTAGCGATCCAGGAAAGCCGTGATCATATGCAGGTTGATGTTGATGACCCGATCCTGGCGCCACACCGGGTCCTCGAACCAGTCCAGATCCCAGAGGCGATGGCGCATCTGCTCGGGAGTAGGGCCCAACCCCAGG
>JBAVRE010000254.1:0-9412 GCA_049694695.1 Steroidobacteraceae bacterium
TGGAGCAAGGCGAGCACCTGGGCCAGTGGCTACAGCTGGAGCAAGGGCTATACCTGGAGCAAGACGTTGCCCTGGTGGGGAACCACCGGCACCGGACTTGTCGCCACCAAACCCGCCTCGATCGTCAACTGGGTGCCGAACCAGTAGGCTTGCCACATTCCCGCAGGACGCCAGGTGGGCCCAGGGCACGAGCATGGTCTTGCCAGTAATTTACGCGTGATTGCCAGGCACATAGATGATTTACTCTTGGGCAAAGTGCCTGCGAGCCCAGATCACGCCAATTGCGCCAACGTGAGTATCACCGGCGAGTACCACCACGTCCGCCGGTTCGGGTGGCGTAGCCCGGTCCCGGAACCCCAGATACAGCTCGCGATTTGACAGCGCGCTTATGTGCGCCAGTCGACGCTTTCCGGCCCATTCTGTGACGGACCGCACGGCGCCCGGGAGCGGGCTCATGGGGTCTACTGTCGTCAGTCCCAGACTGGGATTGGCAACAGGACACTCGTATGAAAGCTCGCAACAACGTCATCACGGTACTCGCCACGCTGACAATGGGCGTCCAGGCGCTGGCCGCAGGTCCTGGCGAATGGCGATCGGTCGTGGCGCCGGCGCCGACGGCGCGGGCCGCGACCGCCGAAGTGGCGGCGATGCATAGCGCGCGCACCAGCTACATCGTGCAGGCCCCGAGCTATGCCGTGGCCGCCAATGCGGTCAAGAGCGTCGGCGGCCGCATCACCCACGAGCTGCAGATCATCAACGCGGTCGCAGCGACGCTCAACACCCGGCAGCACGCGACGCTGCTTGCCGATCGCCGCCTGAGCCTCATCTACAATGGCACGGCCAAGGTGGCCGGCTACGCCGGCCAGCCCTACGTGGTGGCGCAGACCCAGGCGAACCAGCTGCACAGCTCGGGCATTACCGGCAAGGGCGTCACCATCGCGTTCGTCGATACCGGGCTGTGGCCCAATACGCCGCTCGCCAAGAATACCGCCGGCCAGACCGCGTTCCTGCAAGGGTACGACGCCATCAACGACAAGGTCGGCACCGCGGCCGTTAATGACTCCAACGGTCACGGCACCAACGTCACCAGCATCGCCACCAACAGTGCGCTCGCGGTGGACGGCACCTACATTGGCATGGCCCCCGATGCGGCACGCGTCGCGGTGGAAGCTTTCGGTGCCAACGGCAGCGGCACCTATGCCAACACCATCCGCGGCCTCAACTGGATCCTGCTCAACAAGGCCACCTACAACATCCGCGTGGTCAACATGTCCTTCGGCGCCACGCCGCAGTCCTCCTACTGGAACGACCCGATCAACCAGGCGGTCATGAAGCTGTGGCAGGCCGGTATCGTCGTCGTGGCCTCGGCCGGAAACTCCGGCCCCGCGGAGCAGACCATTACCGTCCCGGGCAACGTGCCCTACGTGATCACCGTGGGTGCGATGACCGACAACTACACTCCGGCCAACACCGCCGACGATCGGCTCGCCTCCTTCTCGAGCACCGGCCCGACCTTTGAAGGTTTCGTCAAACCCGAGATCGTCGCCCCCGGCGGCCACGTCACCGGCATCATGAATAAAACCGGCACGATAGCCCACGCGCACCCGGAGTTTCATGACGGCGACAAGTACTTCATGATGTCCGGCACCTCGCAATCGGCCGCCGTGGTCTCAGGGGTGGTCGCGCTGATGCTGCAGGCGCACCCGGCACTGACCCCCGATCAGGTCAAGTGCGCGCTGATGAGTTCGGCCCGTCCGGCAGTCGATGCCACCGGCAAGCTCTCCTACACCGTGTTCCAGCAGGGCGCAGGCCAGATCAACGCCTACGACGCGGTCTACAGCACAAACTACGCCTGCGCCAACGAAGGCCTCAACATCAGCGCCGACATCGCCGGCACCCAGCACTACGGCGGCCCGGCGCACCAGGATGCGGTGACGAAGAACTTTTACGTCGTCGATGCGAACGGCACGCCGATCACCCAGCAGGGCTATCTGTGGAACAAAGGATATCTTTGGAACCAGGGTTACCTCTGGAGCAAGGGGTATCTGTGGAACCAGGGTTATCTCTGGAGCAAGGGGTATCTGTGGAACCAGGGTTACCTCTGGAGCAAGGGATATCTCTGGAACCTGAGCTTCGTGCCTTCTGTGGCCTCCGCTTCCGGCATTGAGTCTTGGGTCAGCCAGGAGTAAGCGCCGTGAGCTGCTTCAATCAACAGATCGCAAAGCGCTCGCACGCTACGCGGCTCGCCGTGCTGATCGCGCTGTCCGGTGCCGCCTTCGCGGCACTGCCGCCGGCTTCAGCGGCCGCACCGGCCACACCGGCCGCGGCGCCGACGCACAGCTATATCGTGCAGGCGAAGAGCGCCGAGGCTGCCGAGCACGCCGTGCAAGTTGCTGGTGGCCACGCGCTCAGCCCGCTGCCGCTGATCAACGCGGTCGGCGCCGAGCTTGATGCCGCTGAATTTGCGCGCCTCGAGGCCACACGCGGCGTGCGCCTCTACGCTGATCGCACGGTGACCACGGAGGGGAAGGCCGTGGCCACGCTCACCAGCGGCACCAGCCCCAGTGTCAACCTGAACCAGTTCCAGACCAATTACCCCATGCTGGTCGGTGCCGATCAGTTGCAGGCCGCGGGCATCACCGGCAAGGGTGTGACAGTGGCCTTTCTCGACAGCGGCCTGTGGAAGAACAACTGGAATGATCACTACGGCAAGCGGCTGCTGGCGATGGTCGATTTCGTGGGCAGCGCGAACGGCGTGGCCGTGACCGGCGACAAGAACGGTCACGGCACGCACATCACTTCGATCGCGACCAGCGCCGATGCCAACAACGCCGGCCAGTACTACGGTATCGCGCCCGGCGCCAACGTGATCGTCGCCCGCGCCTTCCAGGAGAACGGCTCGGCCAGCTACCTCGATGTGATCAAGGCGCTCAACTGGATCGTCGCGAACCAGGCGACCTACAAGATCCGCGTACTGAACCTGTCCTTTGGCGCTCCGCCCCAGTCCTACTACTGGGACGATCCGCTCAACCAGGCGGTGATGAAGGCCTGGCAGGCCGGCATCGTGGTGGTGACCTCCGCCGGCAACGAAGGCCCGGCACCCATGAGCATCGGCGTGCCCGGCAACGTGCCCTACGTGATCACGGCCGGCGCGCTCACCGACAACTACACGCCATACGAGGGCAGCGATGATCGCCTGGCCTCATTCTCTTCAACCGGCCCGACTTATGAGGGCTTCGTGAAGCCCGAAGTTGTGGCCCCGGGCGGCCACATGGTGGCCACGATGCCGAGCCCCTCGTACCTGGTGAACCTGTTCGGCGCGTACATGAAGCCCAACGGCACGCTGTTCACGATGTCGGGGACTTCGCAGGCCACCGCAGTCACCACCGGTGTCGTGGCACTGATGCTGCAATCGGACCCGACCCTCACGCCCGATCAGGTCAAGTGCCGGCTGATGGGCGCCGCGCGCCCGGCCGTCACCGACACCGGTGTGCTCGCCTACTCGGTGTTCCAGCAGGGCGCGGGGCTCATCAACGCGATCAGCGCCATCAACAGTACCGCCAGTGGTTGCGCGAACACGGGCCTCGACATCGCCGCGGACCTGACCGGTAGCGCGCACTTTGGCGGCCCGGCCAACCAGGGCGCGGACGGCAACTACTACGTCATGGACATGCAGGGCTCGATCTGGGGCCAGCCGCTCTCGGGCGATGGCTACACCTGGAGTCGCGGCTACACCTGGAGCAAAGGTTACACCTGGAGCCAGGGCTATACCTGGAGCAAGGGCTACACCTGGAGCCGCGGCTACACCTGGAGCAAGGCCTCGGTCTGGGATCAGGGCTATACCTGGTCGAAGGGTTACACCTGGAGCAAGAGCATTGGCTGGCTGCCCGACTCGTTCACGAGCCAGGGGCTGGCACAGCCCATGTCGGTCGATCCGTACGTGTCGGATGAATAGTCGCCCAGGCCACAGTTAGCTCGCAATATCCACGACCAAACCCGGATCAAACGCCGGGTTCGGTTCCTGCGGCAGGTAGCCGCGCGGATTACACACCACGCGCGTGCCATTGAGCTCGTAGTCCATCGATTCATGGGTGTGGCCGTGAATCCATAACTTCACCGGCTCGCGCACCAGCGCCGCAAGGTCCGAGGCGAAGGCGGGATTGAGCCGGTCGCCCGCGTATTTTGCATGCACGCTCCCGGCGTGGGGCAGATGGTGAGTGACCACCACCGTTTCACCAGCGAAAGGTTGCGCGAGCCGCTGTGCCAGCCACGCCAGCTGGCGCTGATGAATGGCGAGCGTGTCCTGTGGGCGCAGCAGGCCGGAATCAGCCAGGCGTATGGCGCGGTAGTCGACCATGCCCCGCTTGGCATCAGCAAAGGCGCGCGCGAGCATGGGGGGCTCTGAGCCGTAGAGCGCGAAGTCGGTCCACAGGGTGGCGCCCAGGAAACGCACGCCGTCGATGATCCGGGCATCGCCATCAAGCAGCTGCACATCGTGTGCAGCGGCGACTCGCCGCAGCTCGCGCAGCGTAGCGCCCATTTCGCTGCCAAAAAACTCGTGATTGCCAGCCACATAGATGATCTGCGCGTCGGCAAAGTGCCTGCGAGCCCAGATCACGCCATCAACGCCGACATGAATATCACCGGCGAGCACGACCACGTCCGCAGGTGCGGGCGGCGGAACCCAGTCCTGGAACTCCAGATGCAGGTCGGATAAGACGCGTATTCTCATGTGCTATGGTACAACGCGATTCGCGCGGATTGCAGTGATGACAGGAGACAACAATGCTCAAGAGGGTGAAATTGTCAGTCGCTTGTTTTCTGCTCAGCCCGATACTGATGCTGTGCCCCAGTTTCACCAGCGCGGTGGCCGCCGAAGTCGCGGTGCAGAAGGCGGTGCTGGTCACCGGCGCGAGCACCGGCATCGGTCGCAGCGTCACCGAACACCTCGCCGCTGCCGGCTATTTCGTCTACGCCGGGGCGCGCAAGGACAGCGATCTGGTGGCGCTGAACGCGATCAAGAATGTGCAGGCGTTGCGGCTGGATGTCACCAGCGCGCCGGACATCGCTGCCGCGGTGCAAACCATCACCAAAGGCGGGCGTGGTCTCTATGCACTCGTCAACAATGCCGGTGTCGCGACCATCGGCTCGTTCGCGGAAATGAAAGATGAAGAGTTTGACCTGGTGATGGCGGTGAACCTCTACGGCCCGTATCGCGTGACCAAGGCGTTTGCACCCCTGATCGTGGCCCAGCAGGGGCGCATCACCACCATCGGCTCGATCTCCGGCATTCTCGCCGGCAAGGATCTCGGCGCCTACAGCATGAGCAAGCACGCCATGGAGGCCTTTACCGATTCACTGGCTGGGCAAATGACGCCGCTCGGAGTGCAGGTCAGCATCGTCGAACCAGGCAATTACAATTCCGAGATCGGCAAGAGCGCTGGCAAACGGCTCGGCACAGATTCACGTCTTGGCGATCGCACGATATACAAGAATCCCGACGAAGTCGCCGCGGCCGTGGAGCTGGCGCTGTTCGAGCCCAAACCGAAGCGTCGCTACCTGGTGGTTCCGGACCAGCACGAAGCGGAGATCACGATCCGGAAGCAGATATCGCAGCTGGTGCAGCTCAACGAAGGGCAGCCCTACACCTATGATCGCGAAGCGCTGGTCAAAATGCTCGATGAAGAGCTCGTGCCGGCACGGCCACGGAGCGGGCTCAGTGCGCCTGCGCGTGCATCCGATCATCCGCCTTGAAAAACTTGCGGGCCAGCGCTACCAGTGCCTTGTCGCTCGGGTGATCGAGCGTCTCGACGCCTGAAACCCGTGGCATCAGTTCCGGCCGGTGTTCGCGGGCGTAGTTAGTCAGCTCGATCTTGGCCTGGCCGGGGCCGGTGATCAGGATCGCGCCGGTGTGCGTGAGCGCGGCGATGACGCGCTCGAAGTACTCCTTGTCCACACCCTTGTGGCCGCTGCCGGGCGTATTGGCCTTGTGCTGCAGGTGCCGGCCGCTGGCATGGGAGTGCACGACCAGGCGGCTAACATCGGCAGAGTCGAAGTGAAATATTTTGGCGTCACGATGATCGATCCAGACGATGGCGTGGTAATGCTCGCTCATGAGGACTCCTGCGTAGTTGTTCGCCCGGGCAGTTTGCGCGGCCGCGCATCGACTGTATGTACGTAAGCGTCCTTAGTGGGCGCCTGGGCAGCGCTCAGGCGGATGGCTGGGGCATGCGCGCCTGCAGGCGCTGCAATTGGGCTTCCAGGTCACTGACCCGCTGCAGTAGCGCAATCGCCAGGGCGATGCCAGGCGGCTCCAGCTCAAAACTCTGGCGCAGCCTGAAGGCCGTGCGGACCGTCACCAGGCAGTGACCGCCAAAGACCCAGGGCGTGGCTTCAGGGCGCAGTGGCGCGACGGCACCGAACTCCACCAGCTCATGCAGTTCAGCCGCTGACAGGCCGGAGAGTTCTGCCAGTTCTGTCATGGAAAACTCATGCGCGTCACTCACCCAGCTCGCCTCACCGGTTTCAGTTGGCATGTTTCAGCTCCTGTCCAAAACGGGCGCGTGGTGCAAATGTCGACCCGCTCCTGAGTTGCTCGTACAGACTCTGTTCGCTCGCGCTGGTTGCCGCGGGGACGATAATCTGTGCAATGGCGTAGAGATCGCCCGCACCGCCAGCAGGCCTGGGCAGGCCGCGGCCGGCGAGGCGCAGTTGTTTGCCGCTGTTGGTGTTCGCCGGCACCTTCAACTGTACGACACCGCCCAGCGTGGGCAGCTCGACTGTCGCCCCCAGTACCGCTTCCCACGGCGCCAGCGGCAGATCGAGAAACAGGTCGTGGCCACTGGCGCGAAACAGGGGATGCGGCTGCAAGGCGATATTGAGCCACAGGTCGCCATCGCGGCCGCCGTTGAACCCCTTGCCACCCCGGCCGGGCAGGCGCAGCCGCTGTCCATCGCTGGCGCCCTTGGGGATGCGCACTTTGAGCGTGCGTGGTACACGCTGTACAAAACCCTGCGGGTTCATTTCAGGCATCGCCAGATTCAATTCCACTTCGGTGCCACTGAAGGCCGCCTCAAGCGGGATGCTCACCTTCGCCTCGAAGTCTTCGCCGGGCATGCGCAGCTGCCCCTGAGCGCGCTCCGCGCCGTGCCTGCCGGCCGCCAGACCTGCCAGCAATTCGCCCAGATCCAGATCGCCAAAGTCAGGCGCTGCGCCACCGGCGCGATTGCCCCAATCGGGTGGCGGGCGGAAGTCCTCACCGGGCGCGTGCGCGCCAAGCTGGTCATAGGCTAAGCGTTTGTCCGGGTCCTTGAGCGTCTCGTACGCCTCCGCAACCTCCTTGAATTTCTCTTCGCCCGCCGGATCCTTGGATACATCCGGGTGATATTTGTGGGCCAGCTTGCGGTAGGCCTTCTTGATCTGCTCGGCGCTGGCGCCGCGCGCGACACCAAGAATGCTGTAGTAATCCTTGTACTTCATGCGCGCTACCCGGATGCGCCGGCTCTAGCCGCCGCCAGCCACCAGCACTGCGGCGCGTGAGTTGGCGCCCAGTTCAGCACCGCCGCCAGGTTCGGCGATAGTCACATAGAACAGGCGCGAATCTTTGCGCGTGGCATCGCCGACGATCGGCACCAGCAGGGTAACGCTGCTCACACCCGCTGGCATCTGCTCGGCGCGCGGACCGGAAGCGATGAAATCGCGTTCGGGCAGCGCACTGGCGCTTTCGGTTGACCACAGGAAGCTGACGTCACCACGCAGGTTCCCGTGCCGGCGCACTTCAATGCGCGCCGCTGGTTCGCCTGGCAGCACCGTGTAGCTGTCTGCAGTCAGCTCGAGACTCATTGGCAGGTCGGGCGTCGGTCGCACTTCAGGGGCAGGCGCCGCCGTGGCGCCCGGTGCCTCGATGTTGCTGGTCAAGATGCCTTCGGCCGGAACACTGATGACAGGCGCGGAAGCTTTCGCCACCGCGCTCGCCGGGTTGCTGATCCGACCGCGACGCGAGCCCGAGGTGGCCACCATCACAGGTTTGAGGCGGGTAGTCGCGCTCTTGCGATCAGCGCTGGGCAAGGTGCTGGCCGCCGGACTCAGCCAGTCGCCCAGTCTGCGCAGCGGGTTGGCCAACGTGGTGGCCCGCAGCTCTGACCAGCCTTGGGAAACGGTTTGCACCGAGGGCAGGCGCCCGAGCATCGCTGCGGTGGCAATCGTCGCGCCCAGGCAGGCGGCCAGCAGCTGGGGACGCCGCAACCTGCGCCGCCGCGGCGCTGGCAGTGCTGCGAGCTGCTGTAGCGTCGGCAGTCGCTCGGCGGCCCGGCCCAGACCCATGCGTGCCAGCCACCAGCTGACACCGACAGTGCGATTCTCGCGCCGCCAGGCCAGTCCCGCACGCAGCGCCTGCCACGGGCCACTGCGTACCAGTTTCGGGCGCCTGGGCAGCAGCGCGCGGCCGCGCGCCTGCGCTGCAGAAAGCCCGTTGAACGGGTGGTGTCCGGAGAGCAATTCGAAACTGACACAGGCGAGTGAGTAAAGGTCGTCACGGCGATCGGCAAACTGACCTTCCAGTGCTTCGCAGCTGGCGTAGGCGTTGGTCTCAGGCGAGGCATTGTCGCTGGCGGTGCGCGCGGCTGCAAAGTCGATGACGCGCACCCCGCCATGCTCGGTAATCATGATGTGGCGCGGCTGCACGTCACCATGCACGACGCCGCGCTCATGGGCGTACGCCAGCGCCGCACCCACGTCGCGGATAATCGCCAACGCCATGGCCTGCGGCAGTGGTTGTGCGCGTCGCCGAGCCAGCAGCGCCTCGAGCGTCTCGCCATCGAGCAGCTCCATGGTCATGAAGATCAGCGGCCCATCCTGGTTGAGCTCAAGTACATTGACGATGTGTGGATGCGAAAGCGACTGCGCACAGTGAAATTCCGTGCGCAGATTGGCGAGCGCGTCGGTACTGGCGACTGCACTGGGATGGAAAACTTTCAGTGCCACATACTGATTGGCCAGGGGCAGCTTGCTGCGGGTGCGATCGAGAGCACGGTACACGCTGGAGCGCCTGCCACGCCCCAACTGCGCCTCGAGCACATAGCGATTGTTCAGGACAGTGGGTCCCGGCCCGGCCGCTGGCGTTGGCGCCGGTTCGGACGTCGGCGCGGGCGCCGGCGGTGCCGCTACCGTTGGCGGCGCCGCCACCGTTGGCGTTGGCGTTGGCGCTGGCGCTGGCCTGGATTGTCCGACACCTTGCCGGCCCAGACCGCGGCGATCGGCCGAGGACTTGAGCACGCGGAAAAGTGGCGTCGGCAGCAGGCCGCGGCGATGGTATTGATCGAGCAGCGCCAGTAAGGTCCACACTTCTTCGGGGCTGGCCTGGCAGAGTCGCGCGACATCTGCTTCAAAGTCTTCAAGCGTGATGGTGTGCTGC
>JBAVRE010000255.1:0-2723 GCA_049694695.1 Steroidobacteraceae bacterium
TCCGCCAAAGCGCACCAGTTCGCGCCAGAAGCCGAACAGCAGCGCCGGCGAGGGCAGGGGTTGTACCAGCTCGGCGGCGATATGACCCACGTTGCCGAAGCTCGCGCCCGCCACGCCGGGCTCGGCCCGGTCGAGTAGCACTACCCGGCGACCCTCGCGCGCCAGGGCGAGGCCCACGGCCGCACCGATGATCCCTGAGCCGATGACGGCGACGCTGTCTTGCTGGTTCACGCCCATAACGTATACAATATACGATCTTTCAATCAATGCCAGCCTGCAGGTGTCTTATGCCGCATTCCATGCCCTGCACCTGGTCGGGGGTTTTCCCGGCCGCCACTACCCAGTTTGACGCCGCACTCGCCGTCGATCTGCCGGCTACGCAACGCGTGCAGGCCGCGCTGCTCAACGACGGTGTTCACGGCCTGGTGCTGATGGGTACCGTCGGTGAGGGCAATTCACTGCGCGCCGAGGAGAAGCGCCGGGTGCTCGCGGCGGCGGTCGAGGTAAGTTCAGGCAGGCTGCCGGTCATCGCCGGCGTTTCGGAGTTCACCACCACCGCTGCCGTGGAGTTCGTGCGCGATGCCGAGCGACTCGGCGCGGACGGATTCATGCTGCTGCCGTCCATGGTCTATGTGCCTACTCCCGCGGAACTCGAATACCATTTCAGGACGGTGGCGGCCGCGACCGGCCTGCCCATCATGCTTTACAACAACCCACCCTCCTACCGCGTGAATATCGACCTGCCGACGCTAAGCCGCCTGGCGGATGTGCCCAATATCGTGGCGATCAAGGAGTCGGCCCCCGATACCCGTCGATTCACGGATATCTTCAACGCCTTTGGCGAGCGTTTCGTGCTGTTCGCGGGGCTAGACGATGTGGCGTTCGAAGGTCTGACTCTGGGCGCCAGGGGTTGGGTATCCGGATTGACCAATGCATTTCCGGCCGAGTCACTGATGCTGTACGAAGCCCTGAGCAAAGGCGATCTGCAGCGTGCCCGCCATATCTACCGCTGGTTCATGCCGCTGCTGCACCTGGATGCCGAGCACGATCTGGTGCAGTCCATCAAACTCGCGGAGCAGGTCATGGGCCGGGGCTCGGAGCGGGTGCGGCCACCGCGACTGGTGCTCAGTGGCGGGCGGCGCGCTGCTGTCATCGCCATGATCGAATCGGCCCGCGATTCCAGACCGCGTTGATGCGCGCGATCCGCGTCATTGACTCGCATACCGCCGGTGAGCCCACGCGCCTGGTGCTCGAGGGTGGTCCGGACCTGGGCGAGGGGCCGCTCGCGGAGCGGGTGGTACGCTTTCGCAGCGAGTTCGACGCCTACCGCTCAGCGATCGTGAACGAGCCACGTGGCTCAGATCCGCTGGTCGGCGCACTCCTGGTCAAGCCCCATCACCCCGGCTGCCAGCTCGGGGTCATCTTCTTCAATAATGTGGGCTATCTTGGCATGTGCGGGCACGGGACGATCGGTCTGATCGCCTCGCTGTATCACACCGGTGTGCTCGCGCCGGGCGCGATCAACATCGACACTCCGGTCGGCCCGATCGAAGCCCACCTGGATGCGGACGGCAACATCAGCGTCGCCAACGTGGTGAGCTATCGAAGCGCGCACCGCCAGCCCGTGGAAGTGCCGGGCATCGGCACTGTCGTGGGTGATGTTGCCTGGGGTGGCAACTGGTTTTTCCTGGTATCTGAACACTCCCAGACGATTGAGCTGGCGAATGTGGACGCGTTGACCGGATATTCATGGCGCCTGCGCGAGGCCGTGAATGCCCAGGGGTTTCCGTTGGTGGACCACGTGGAACTGTTTGCGCCCGGGCAGCAGCCGGGCGCGCACAGCCGTAATTTCGTGCTCTGCCCGGGCAAGGCCTACGATCGCTCGCCCTGTGGCACGGGCACCAGCGCCAAGCTTGCCTGTCTTGCCGTCGACGGCAAGCTGGCGGAGGGCGAACCCTGGGTGCAGGAGAGCATGATCGGCAGCTGCCTGACGGGGAGCTTCCGTTGGCATGATCGCGCCCGGGGAGAAATCATCCCGACCATTACCGGCAGCGCCCATGTCACCGGCGAGGCCACGCTGCGCCTTGATCCGCGTGATCCGTTCTGCTGGGGAATCCGCGCTTGAGCGAGCCGCTGGTCCGATCGATGACCAGTCAGCTGATCGAGCGGTTGCGCGAACGCATACTCGCCGGCGGTTACGCACCCGGCGCCGCACTCCGTCAGGATATCCTGGCGAATGAATTTGGCACCAGCAAGATTCCGGTGCGCGAGGCGCTGGTGCGCCTGCAGTCCGAAGGGCTGGTGAGTATTTTTCCCAACCGCGGTTTTCAGGTGCGGCCGCTGGCCACCAGCGAGCTGGATGAAATCTTCAGCCTGCGATTGCTCATGGAGCCCACCACGGCAGCCATGGGGGCCAGGCTTGCCAGCGTGGCCGATCAGCGTGCGGCCAGCGAGACCCTGGAACGGTTGAATGCTGCCATGGCGACCGATGGGTCCTCTGCCTCCGGGCAGCTCAATCGCGCATTTCACCTGCAGCTGCTGGTGCCGCGACTGCAACCCATCGCCGCAGAGATCCTGGGTCGACTGCATGCCCTGGCGCAACGCTACGTGCAGATTCACCTGCAGCCCGCAGGACGGGTCAAGCGCGCCGCGCGTGAGCATGCCGCCCTGTTGAAGGCGTGGCGTGCCCGGAAGCCGGCCCGCGTGCGCGAGCTCCTTCATGC
>JBAVRE010000256.1:0-3972 GCA_049694695.1 Steroidobacteraceae bacterium
CTGGTGGCCACTGATGTCGCGGCGCGCGGGCTCGACGTCGAGCGCATCAGCCACGTGGTCAATTTCGACGTGCCCTATGACACGGAGTCGTACATCCATCGCATCGGCCGCACCGGGCGCGCGGGCCGCAGTGGCGAAGCGATACTGTTCATCGCGCCGCGCGAGCAGAACATGCTGCGCGCCATCGAGCGTGCCACGCGCCAGCCGATCGAGGCGATGAACCTGCCGAGCATCGACGACGTCAACAAGAAGCGCATCGACCGCTTCAAGGAGCGCATTAGTGCGGCGCTGGCGAACGGCGTCGCCAATCCCTATCGCCCGATCGTGGAAGAGTTTGCACTCGCCGGCGGCGTGGATATGGCCGATGTCGCGGCCGCGCTCGCCAGCCTGGCGCAAGGCAAGACGCCGCTGATCCTGGGCGCCAAACGCGGCCCGGACAAGCACCTGGATAATCTTCAGGAAGGCGAGTCGAGGCCGCGTGCGGCTCCCGCATCCCGCGAATCATGGTCAGGGGGCGGCCGCGAGGCCAGCGACGGCGCGCGCCGCGGCCCGCCGTCACGTTCCAAGGGCCGGCGCTTCGGACCGCAGGAGACCTATCGCCTGGAGGTGGGCCGCAAGCACGACGTGCAGCCCGGCAATATCGTCGGCGCGATTGCCAACGAAGCGGACCTCGACGGTTCGGAGATCAACGGCCTCGATATCCAGGACGATCACAGTTTCGTGCGCCTGCCCGCCGGCATGCCACCCGCCGTGCTCACGCGCCTGCGCGGCGTGCGCGTCAAGGGACAGGCACTGGCGCTGACGCTGGTGGATCGCCGGCCCGCGCCCGGCCGGAAGGACAAGAAGAAAAAGCCGCATCGCGGGCGCGAATAGCCCGGCTCAATTGACGGTATCGGTTCCCTTCTGCACGCTGGCTTCGGCAGCGAACAACTGCTCGACATCCACCGCATCGTAGCGATAGTCGCGGCCGCAGAATTCGCACTGCACCTGGATGGCGCCCTGCTCGGCCAGCGTCGCGTGCACCTCGTCCGAGCCGAGCGAGCGCAGCACATCGGCCACGCGCTGGGCGCTGCAGCGACACTTGAAATTCACGGTCGTCGGGCCAAACAGCCGGCAATCGTGCGCGCCGGCAACCTGGCGCACCGACTGGTCCGCAGGGTTGCTCAGCAGAGCCACGCGTGATAACCCGGCCAGACCCGCCTGCAGTTCTTCCCAGGTCTCCTGCAACTGTGCGCCCGCCACCTCACCGCCAGCCGTATCACCGGGGAGTTTCTGCAGCAGCAGGCCGCCGGCCTGGGTGGCGTCGGCTGCCAGCAGCAAGCGCGTGGGCAGCTGCTCGGAACTGGCAAAATAATTTTCCAGGCACAGCGCCAGACTGTCGCCATCGAGGGGCACGATGCCCTGATAGCGGGCACTGGTCTGTTCGGATTGCACCGTCACCGTGAGACGACCCGCGCCCACCAGCGCCGTGAAGCCTGGGGCCTCATGCTCGGCCAGGTCGTGGTGCGCCACCGCGCGCAGGCGAAAATCATCGCTGCACTGGGCGACCAGCAAACGAACCCGCCCGGAGCCTGCCAGCTGCAGAGTCAGTGTGCCGTCAAACTTGAGTGTCGCCGCGAGCAGCACGGCGGCGGCGGCCACTTCGCCCAGCAGCGCTTCAACCGGCGCCGGATATTTCCGATAGGCACGCAGTTCGTGCCAGGCCGCCCCGAGGCGCACCCACTGACCACGCAAGGGCTGGGATTCGAGCAGGAAGCGTCGCAACTCACCAGGATCCGGCATATCGGGGCCATGCGCCGGCGTTTCAGCCACCGAGCAACTGCTTGAGCAATTCGTTCAGGCGCGCCGGGTTGGCCTTGCCTTGCGTGGCCTTCATCGCCTGGCCGACAAAGAAGCCGAACAGCTTGTCCTTGCCGGCGCGATAGTCGGCCAGTTGCCCGGGGTTGGCGGCCATGACCGCGGCGATCGCGGCCTTGATCGGCCCGTCGTCGGTGATCTGCTGCAGACCGCGGGCGGCAATGATGGCATCGGCGCTCTGCTGATCCTGCCACATGGCCTCGAACACGTCCTTGGCAATCTTTCCGGAAATCGTGTTGTCGCGCACGCGTGCCAGCAGCGCCGCCAGGGCCGGGGGAGCAATTCGCGAGTGGCCAATCTCCAGTCCGTCGCGGTTGAGAAAACCGGACAGGTCGCCGGCTACCCAGTTGGCGGCCAGCTTGGCCTCGCCGCCAAGCTCGCGTACCACCTGTTCGTAGTAGTCCGCCAGTTCGGTGCTGGCAGTGAGCACCGCCGCGTCATACGGTGAGAGTCCGTATTGGCTGGCAAAGCGCTGCGCCTTCTGATCGGGCAACTCCGGCAGTTGCGCGGCAAGCTCACTGATGAATGCCGCATCGATCTCGACCGGCAGCAGATCGGGATCGGGAAAGTAGCGGTAGTCGTTGGCTTCTTCCTTGGAGCGCATCGAGCGCGTTTCACCGCGATCGGGGTCGTAGAGGCGCGTTTCTTGCACCACCTTGCCGCCGCCCTCGAGCACTTCGATCTGGCGCGCCACCTCGAAATTGATGGCCTTTTCGACATAGCGGAACGAATTGATGTTCTTGATCTCGGCGCGGGTGCCGAGCTTTGCGGCGCCCGCCTGCCGCACCGAGACATTGGCGTCGCAGCGAAACGAGCCCTCCTGCATGTTGCCGTCGCAGATACGCAGATAACGCACCAGCGTGTGAATCTTCTTCATGTAGGCGACGGCTTCTTTCGCCGTGCGCATGTCCGGCTCCGAGACGATTTCGATCAGCGGCGTACCGGCGCGGTTCAGATCGATGCCGCTCAGCCCCGGCAGGCCTTCGTGCAGCGACTTGCCCGCGTCTTCCTCGAGGTGCGCGCGCGTGATGCCGACGCGCCTGGCGCTGCCATCTTCGAGCACGATATCCATGTGGCCGCCGGCGACGATCGGCAATTCGTACTGACTGATCTGATAGCCCTTGGGCAGGTCGGGGTAGAAATAATTCTTGCGCGCAAACACCGAGCGCGGCGCGATCTGCGCGCCGATGGCGAGCCCGAACATCACCGCCATGCGCACCGCCGCGCCGTTGAGCACCGGCAGCACGCCCGGGTAGCCCAGATCGACCAGATTGGCCTGCGCATTCGCAGCGGCCCCATAGGTGGTGGACGAGCTGGAAAATATCTTCGAGCGCGTCGCCAGCTGCGCGTGGATCTCGAGGCCGATGACGGTTTCCCAGGCCATCAGCGATACGCCTCGGGTGCGCGTTGATGCCAGTCGCTTTCCTGCTGGTAGCGATGCGCCACGTTCAGCAACCGCTCTTCGGAGAAGTGTGGCCCCACAATCTGCAGCCCGACCGGCAGAGCGTTGACGAAACCGCAGGGTACCGACATGGCCGGCAGTCCGGCCAGATTGGCGCCGATGGTGTAGATGTCGCTCAGGTACATGGTCACCGGATCGCTGGTCTTGGCACCAATCTCAAAGGCCGCGGTCGGGGTCGTCGGACTGATGAGCACATCTACGCTCGCGAAAGCGCGCTCAAAATCTGCGGCGATCAGGGCGCGCACGCGCTGTGCCTTGAGATAATAGGCGTCGTAATAGCCGGCCGAGAGTACGTAGGTGCCGATCATGATGCGGCGCTTGACCTCGGCGCCAAAACCCTCGCCACGCGAACGCTCATATAGATCCTTGAGATCGCGCGGATTCTCGCAACGATGCCCAAAACGCACGCCGTCAAAGCGCGCCAGATTCGAGGAGCACTCGGCCGGTGCCACCACATAATAGGTGGGCACGGACAGCGCCAGATTGGGGAGACTGACCTCCTGCAGCACGGCGCCCTGGCTACGCAGCTGCGCGAGCGCGCTGCGCAGCAGCGCCTCGATTTTCGGATCGAGCCCGGCGTCAAAAAATTCCTTGAGCAGGCCGATGCGCACACCCTTGAGAGGCAGGTCAAGCCCGGCCGTGTAGTCGGGCAC
>JBAVRE010000257.1:0-2096 GCA_049694695.1 Steroidobacteraceae bacterium
TCGCGAACGCTGAGGTTGGCCGGCTCGCAGGTGTAGTACTGCAGTTCCTTGTTGCCCCAGCCGGGCACCCAGGTGTGACTCTTGTAGTCGAAGAAGCCGTTGCCGAGTTCGAAGTCCCACTTGCTGGCGTCGAGCGCGGCACCGTCGAACTCGTCGCTCCAGACGAGCGTCCAGGCGGCAGCGTCAGCGGGCTTCGGATCGGCTTGCGGTTTCATAATGCGCTTTTCCTCAACTCACGGTTGTGGTGGATGCATGGGGTTGGTCGACGTGCAGCGCGTGCCGCGGCCTGCGTGCCGCATGTGAGGCGCACAACTCGCGATACCAGAGCGCGCTGTCCTTCGGGGTCCGTTGCTGCGTGGCGTAGTCGACGTATACGATCCCGAATCGCTTCGAGTAACCGTCGGCCCATTCAAAATTGTCGAGCAGACTCCAGACGAAATAGCCGCGCACATTCACGTTATTATCGAGCGCATCGGCCAGAGCGGCCACATGCGAACGCAGATAGCGGATGCGATTGCTATCGGCGACGCGGCCATCGATCAGGTGGTCCTGGTAGGCCGCGCCGTTTTCCATGATGTATATAGGCGGCAGCCGGTAGTCGGCTTTGAGCCGCCCGAGCAGCTCGGTAAGTCCACCCGGGAAGACCTCCCAGCCCATGGCGGTCACTTCGCGCGTGGCTGGCACCGGATCGAGTGGCACACCGGTGCCAGAGACATTGCGCGTGTAGTAATTGATGCCGAGGAAGTCGAGCGGCTGGCGGATGCTCTCCAGGTCACCGTGCTGCACGATCGGTGCATCGGCGCCAAGGAAACTCAGCACGTCTTCCGGATAGCGGCCCAGCAGGAGCGGATCCATGTACCAGCGGATCGAGAGTCCGTCATCGAGCCGCGCCTTGGCGCGATCCTCGGCCGAGTCGGTGGCCGGATGAATCGGCGACTGGTTCAGTACGATGCCGAGCGGTGCCGCGCAGCCTTGTGCGCGCAGTGCCTGCAGCGCCACGCCGTGGCTCAGCAGCAGGTGATGCGCGACCTGCATTGCTGATTTCTGGCTCTTGAGGCCGGGCGCAAAGATTCCGGCCTCGTGACCGAGGATAGCGACCACCCAGGGCTCATTGTGCGTGGCAATCGAGGCCAGGCGGTCGCCGAAGCGGTGTCCCGCCTCTGCGGCGTAAGCAGCGAAGCGGCTGACTGTGTCGCGATCCTGCCAGCCGCCCCGTTCCTGCAGCGCCTGCGGCAGGTCCCAGTGATGGAGCGTGAGGTGTGGGGCGATGCCATGCCTGAGCAGCTCATCGATCAGGCGATCGTAGAAATCGAAACCGCGCTCGTTCCAGGCCCCGTGGCCGAGCGGCTGGACACGTGGCCAGGCCATCGAGAACCGGTAGGCCGGGACCTTGAGGCTGGCGATCAACGCGACGTCCTCGGCCATCCGGTGGTAGTGGTCGCAGGCGTGTTCGCCACTGCTGCCGTCTTTGATTGCGCCGGGCCGGCGGCAGAATTCATCCCAGATCGACTCGCCGCGGCCATCTTCGTGCGCCGCCCCTTCGATCTGGTAGGCGCTGGTCGCAACGCCCCAGACGAAATCAGCCGGGAAACGTTTTTCAAGACCGTGACTTTCAGTGCAGGGCGCCAGCCCCAGTGATCGTTCGCGAGCGTTCATAGGGCGGTAGCCGCCGCATCCCGGCTGTTTTTCAGCCAGGTGCGAGCGAGCGCGTTACTTGGTGAAGCCGATGTAACCGACGGCGATCAAATTATAGTCGCCGACCAGCAGGCCTGCGTTTTTATCCCCGGTGTACTTCACGGTCACGGCGGTCACGCCGGTGGCCTGCAGCGTCGCCATCGAACCTGTCGTGCACACCCAGGCCGCATCGGCGAGGTCCAGCTTGTAGTTGAGCACGCCGAGTGGCGCGGCTACGCCGCGCCCGATGGTTCCCAGCGTCACATCCCGGAAACACTGCGCAGTTCCGGCGTTGACCTGGCCCGGCACGGTGCCGTTGTCCAGCACTACGGTGAAGACCGTCGCGTGGCCGCCTACTGCCGTTGGCACATCGGCCTGCGTAAAGATGTTGCCCATCTGGATCAGCATGGCCGTCTACTGGC
>JBAVRE010000258.1:0-12404 GCA_049694695.1 Steroidobacteraceae bacterium
CAGTTCTTCCTGCCACCGTACCTGCTGGGTCTGGCCCTGATTGGCATGATGCAACTGGCGCGTGACTACCATCGCGAATCCTTGCGATCGGCGAAGTTGTGGGCCGCCTATGCGGATACGCGCCTGACGATGCTCTCCAGCCAGCTGCAACCTCATTTTCTGTTCAACGCCCTGCACGCAATCAGCGAGCTGATCAATGAAGACCCGAATCGTGCCTCGGTCATGCTGGCACGCCTGGGTGATTTCCTGCGCCATGCCCTGGAGAGCAGCAAGCAACCGTGGGTAACAGTTGCCACGGAAGTTGCCGGGCTTGAAGCGTATCTCGCCGTGCAACAGGCCCGCTTCCGCGATTGCCTGCAGGTGGATATCCGGGTTGACCAGAAGGCCGCTGCCCTGACGATGCCATCCATGCTGCTGCAGCCGCTGGTGGAAAACGCCGTGGAGCACGGACGCGGTGGTCCCGTTTCTGTCCTAGCCGTCGACTTGGCGATTTCACTCACTGGCGACCGGCTGCTGATCGCAATCCGCAACAGCACGCCGCAGCTGGCAGCTCCCCTGGCGCCGGACAGGTTTGGAAACGGCCTGAAGAATGTGACTTTCAGGCTGCGTACCGCATACAACGGTGCCGCAGGTCTGTTGGTAGGGCCCGATCCGCGCGGCGGCACGCTGGCGTCGCTCGATGTGCCTGCGAGGCGCACGCAGTGACTGCGACGTCCTATGCCGCCGTGGTGGTCGACGATGAGCCCCTGGCTCGCCAGCGCATACTGCGGCTGCTGGCGCGCGACGCAGATTTCCGGGTGGTTGGCGAGTGCAGTTCGGCGTCGCAGGCCCTGCAGTTGAACGTGACCGAGGCCCCTGATCTGATCCTGCTCGACATCAGCATGCCCAACGAGGATGGCTTCGAGCTGTTGCGCCGCTGGGGTGAGCGCGGCTTCGAACCCTTTGTGATATTTGTCACGGCCTACTCCGAACATGCGATCAAGGCTTTCGAAGTGGATGCCGTCGACTACCTGCTCAAGCCCTTTGACGACGAGCGCTTCATGAAAGCACTGGCGCGCGCCAAGACTGTCATCGGTACGGAGCGGACCGGTGCGCCGCCTGTGGCTGACCCGGAGGAGGGCGCCGCTCGGGCTCCGGACCCTTCCAACCTTAGCTACCCGCAGCGCCTGCTGATCGCCGAGGCGGGCAAGGTCATGTTCATGCCCACGCGCGAAGTGGAATTCGTGCAGTCAGCGGGCAAGCATGTGAAGGTGTTCGCGCAGGGCAAGTGCCACCTGCTGCGCCAGCCGATGCATGAACTCGAAGCGCGGCTGGATCCCAACCAGTTCGTGCGTATCCACCGCTCCAGCATAGTCAACGTCGATCAGATCGTGGAAATGCATCCACTATTTCACGGCGACTATGAACTGGTCCTCAAGCGTGGCACCCGACTGGCCATGAGCCGGCGCTTTCGCGGCCGCTTCGGCCGCTTTCTGGCAGGCAAGTGACCACGCCCGCCTGCGCCAGGAGTCAGCCGCTCATTGGTCGATTGCAGGCCGGTTGCGCCGCAGGCGTTGTCGCGATAGCACGCCTGGTTCACCTTGACGGCCCTGCAACTGCAATGGTTGAACCAGCGTGCGACTTCTCGATCAGATCGCGCAGTACCCGGAGCCATTCCTGGTGCGCCAGGATGACGGACAGGTGCTACGCCTGGCCGGCGCCGGTGATTTTTCCGCCCTGATCCAGCGTTGCCCGCTGCGCTTTGTGCTGGCGGACGAGCTGACGCGCGACTGCACTGCGCTGGCCTACTCCGATGGCGCGCGTCTCGCCGACTGCCTCGATCTCGTGCATATGCCAGCCCGCGAATGGTGGGTTGAGTGGAACGATGCAGCCCGCGAGCAGGAATACCGGGCCGCCCTGTGCCTGCCCAGCCCGGCCGCGAGCCTGTCGGCGGTGGCTCGAGCCGGCGCCTACATCAGAGCCGAAGCGGGTGGCCGTAGCGGCGTGATGCGGACTTTCTGGTCCTGCCGCGATCAGCCGGGCGATCCGCTGCTGGCGCCGCTCGAGATCCACTTCGACCTGGACGCTGCGGCGGAAAGCCGCGGCTCACTGAGCGAGCTGCTCAACGGCACCTGCGCGAGCGTCCCCGTCGTCGCCGAGCCTGGCGTCTGCGAGGTACTGCAGCATGTGAGCTATTGCTTCGATCCGGGCTGGCTCGGCTATTACCGCGGGAATATCGCGAGCGCGAGTGCCCGCCAGCAGGTGCTGAGCGAGTCGCTCGGTACCGTGGTTGCGGACTTTCCCGTGGTCGTGGCGCTGCTGCTGATGATGACGGTGCGTGGCGGGCTGCCGCAGCGCCGTCAGGATCTGGCGCCACTGAATGCCAAGCGCTCGCGGCTTGGCAAGCCACCGTTGCTCGAGCACATTGAAATGTCCTCGCCAGTTATCTCGCCGTGTGCGCTGGCAATGTCAGCGGCTCCATACGCCCTGCGCCGCGCAGCGCGGCTGCATCACGTCCGTGGCCATTTGGTCAGGCGCGCAAATCTGGTCTTCTGGCGCACGCCGCACTGGCGCGGTCACCTGCGACTGGGCCAGGTGCGCTCGCGCACGGTAACGCTGCACTCCTGAAGCGTCGTCGCGGCTTGTTGCTGTTGGATTTTCTCCACAGGATTGCCGGCACGGTGGACGCGCGCGCCGTCTGGGCGCGCTGCGGCTCCGCTCATGCCAATTGTCAGGCCGCTGGTGCCGTGTTCATTGCGCCTGAGCGTGTTTGGTTTCTAGGCTGCGCGCATTACACATCCTGGGGGAGTTCATCATGTTTCCTACGCTCCGACGTTTGCGTCTTATTGGCATTGCGCTTGCAGCCAGCCTGTTGCCAGCGGCAATGGTCTACGCCGCGGACCAGTCCGCCAAGCAGGAAGGAACCGAAATGGAGGAAGTCGTGGTCACGGGTTCACGCATTCCGCAGCCGCAACTTGAATCGATCAGCCCGGTCAATGTCCTGTCGCACGAAGAAATTGCCAAATCAGGCGTGCTAAACGTCGAGGAGCTGCTCAATACACTGCCGCAGTTCACTCCAGACCAGAGCTCGAATCTGGCGCAGGGAGCAACCGGCGCGGCGACAGTAAACCTTCGTGACCTTGGCACGCAGCGCACGCTCGTGCTGATCAATGGTCGCCGGCTGATGCCTGGCGACCCGACCAAGAACGGTGCAGGCGCTCCTGATCTGAACAATATCCCGGCCTCGATGGTGCAACGTGTGGAGGTGCTCACCGGCAGCGCGTCGTCGACCTATGGCGCTGACGCCGTGGCTGGTGTCGTGAACTTCATCATGAATGACCACTTCCAGGGCTTTAGAATCGAAGGCGAGTTCAGCGCCAACAACCATAGCCAGCAGCAGGGGTGGATCAACACGCAGCTATCGGCGCGAGGTTTTCCTGCGGCGCCAAGCGGCAACATCACCGACGGTGACAAGCGCAGCATCAACGCGACCTTTGGCACCGACTTTGCGGACGGACGCGGCAACGTCACTGGCTACCTGGGTTACCAGGAGTCACGTGCGGTGCCCGGATCAGCGCGTGACTTCAACAACTGCGTTCTGCAGGTGAACGGGACGGATTGGAAGTGCGGTGGCTCGTCGACTGCAGATCCAGTGACAATCTTCGACAACTTCGGGGGTGTGGCGCAACTCGCGCAAGACGGCAGTTCCTTCGTACCGAGGTACCAACGCTTCAACTATGGGCCGGATCACTTCCTGCAGCGCGATGACAATCGTTTCAACGGTGGTTTCTTCGCTCACTACAAAATGACGGACAAGGCTGAAGCGTACGGCGAATTCATGTTCATGCGCGACGAGACTAAAGCCAAATATGCGCCATCCGGAGCCTTCATCTCGTCGGGTAAGGCACCCGACCCGGTGTTCGGTGTGCCGGACGGCAACTTTTATGTCAATTGCGGCGACGGCACCTTTGGTTCCACCTATTCAAATCCATTCCTGAACGCGACCACGTTTGGTCAATTGTGCAACCCGGCAGACGCACTAGGTCTGGTCTCGTCTCAGCAAACTGTTAACGGCATACTGATGTCGCAGGTCAACCTGGGACGCCGCAACACCGAGGGCGGCGGCCGCACCGACGACTATACGCACCAGGGTTACCGCGCAGTCGTCGGTGCGCGAGGCAATCTGACCCCGGCGGTAAGCTACGATGTGTACGCCATGCTAGGTGTTACCAACTACACCGACTCCCACCAGCATGATTTCTCTGCGACGCGCACAGGAAGTGCGCTGCTGGCGGTCATTGATCCATTGACCGGGGGTACGGTCTGCCTTGCAAATGCCAACAATGCAGGCGGAGCGCCAGGCTGCGTGCCCTACAACATCTTTCAGCGCGGCGGTGTGACACAGGGTGCCGTTGGCTACCTGCAGACTCCTGGCTACGTGGCCGGCGCTCAGAATGAGCGCGTAGCGAGCGGCTATGTGAATGTCGACCTCGGCCATTTTGGCGTGCGCGTGCCGACCGCAACAAGCGGTCTGGTACTGAACCTTGGCGCTGAGTCCAGACAGGAGCACCTGACCATCGCACCCGATATCGGTAATATCTCTGGCGATCTGTCTGGCAGCTCGCCGGTTCTTCCCGTCGACAACGGTTTCGGAGTTCTGGAGTACTTCACGGAAATGCGTCTGCCGTTGATTGAAGACAAAGTATTCGCGAAGTCTCTGACCTTTGATGCGGGCTACCGCTACTCCGACTACACGGTGGGCTTCAAGACTGACACCTACAAAGTGGGTCTCCAGTGGGCGCCGAGTGACAGCTTCCGGTTGCGCGGCAGCTATCAGCGTGCGGTTCGGGCGCCGAACATTCAGGAACTCTACCAACCGACCTCTGTGCAACTGGATGGCGGCAGTGATCCATGTGCAGGAGACGCCACCACTCCGCCCACGTTCACACAGGCTCAATGCGCGTTGATGGGCGTAAGTGCCGCTCAGTACGGGCATATCGCGCCAAGCAATGCAGGCCAATACAATGGTCTGTTGGGCGGCAATCCGAATCTGAAACCCGAGAAAGCCACGACGGCTTCGTTCGGCCTGGTATTTACGCCTACCTTCCTGCGAAGCTTCTCCGCCACGATCGATTATTTCGACATCAAAGTGGAGGATCTGATTGGCGTCTATGGGGCCGATTTTATTCTTAGTCAGTGCGGTACGACCGGTGATCCGAAGTGGTGCAACGCAATCAATCGCTCCAGCAATGGATCCATATGGACCAGCCCGCTAGGCTACGTGGTTGACTTGAATGTTAATTCAGGCGCCCAGCGCACCTCGGGTGTGGATCTCCAGGCGAATTACTCGCTTGGCCTGGGCAAGTTCGGCAATCTGCATATTGGCCTGAACGGTAGCTACGTGAGCAAGTTCGAGCTGTCTCCCTTTGGTGCAACGAGTTACGACTGCGTCGGCACGTATGGGGTGATCTGCGTTACGCCGTTGCCAAAATGGCGTCACACTGCGAACTTCACCTGGGCCACGCCGGTGAGCGGGCTTGATGCCACCCTGGATTGGCGTTACGTGCATGCGATCAAGGTTGAGTACGACAACCCACAGATGGCCAATTACAATCCGAATACGGGCATTAAAGACGAGCGACTCCCATCGATCAGCTACTTCGACTTGAGCGCGTCATACAAATGGCGCAAAGTCACGGCGCGCGCGGGCATCAGAAACATCCTCGACAAGGATCCGCCATTGGTGGGCAGTGACGAGGGCGGAAACTCGGTGTTCTACGAAAATAACACCTTTCCATCATTGTATGACACGCTCGGCCGGCACGCATTCCTGTCGTTCTCGGCTGATTTCTAGGAGCCCATCTCAGGCCTGAGAAGGGGCGGCGGACGCGAGTCCGCCGCCTTTTTCTTCCTGCCGACAAACCGGCCACAAGTTGCAAAAATACACTGCGGTCATGGCGTGTTCGATCCTGGCCTGCGGCTGCGCTGCAGCCCAAACGGTTGATTACGCGCCCGCCACTCGCCTGCCGCCCCTGGTCTCCAATGCTGCCAAGCCCGACGCCGTATACGCCATCGCCACCCAGCGCGATCGGATCGGTCGCATAGTGGCCCCGGTCATGATAGACGGCCAAGGGCCGTTCCACTTCATGCTGGACACGGGAGCTACACGAACTGCCCTGGCGTTGACGCTGACTCAACTATTGGGGCTGCAAGTAGACGTTGACTCGCAGGTGTCCGTAATCGGCGTGACCGGATCAGCGGCAGTAGGTACCGTACTCATTGGCCGCCTGACTTCCGGCACTCTGGAGCTGGCAGATTCGCGACTGCCGGTGCTTTCCGGCCCGGTCCTGGAGGGCGTGGACGGCATACTGGGTATGGATGGCTTGGGCAACAAGCGCCTGACAGCTGACTTTATTCTCGATCGTCTGGTGATTTGCGAGTCCCGGAGTCGCCGCGCCACATTCGGGCGCTCGGTGATTCCCGTCGAGTTTCTGTCCGATCGCCTGCTGCTGGTGGTAGGTCGCGTCGGCCAGATCAGGACCAGGATCGTAATCGATACCGGCGGCACTCACACCCTGGGCAATCGGGCACTGTACGAGGCTTTGATTCATGGCAATGGCATCCACGGCTGGGAGTTCGCAACCTCGGTGACCGACGTCATCGAATCGTCCCAGGCGGGCACGGTCAGATCGGTGCCGCCGCTGCGCCTGGGTCAATCGGTAGTCAATAATGTCAACGTGACCTTCGGCGACTTTCGTGTCTTCCGTGCCTGGAAGCTGGAAACCGAGCCGGTGCTGCTGCTGGGCATGGACGTCATTGGCACACTTGCGGAACTGACCATCGACTATCGTCGCAGGCAGCTGGAGGTCATGCCGCGAAATTAGTCGAATCCCGGCCCGCGCTCGCTGCAGCAGGGCGGTGGAGTAAATTTCATAGCGCAACCGGCAGTTCAGGAACAGAACCCGAGCTGATACGCGAGCAAGCGGCGGATCGGGCAGGCAGGGTAAAATGCCCGGCTTTACACCTGCGAGCGCTGCCCCGTGCTGAAGTTTTTCGAAGGCCTGATCGATCCCTACCCAGCGGAGGCGCCAGTCGTGCCGCCGCGCGGGTTCATGGCCTTCCTGTGGGCCGGAACCGCCGGGCTGCGCAAGTACCTGCTGGGTATGACGCTGTTGAGCGCGTTGATCGGCGTGTTCGAGGCCGCACTGTTCGGCATGCTGGGCCGCATTGTCGATATTCTCGCCACATTGCCACGCGAGCGCCTGTGGACAGACGGGCGCTGGCCGATGACCATCATCGTCACAGTGCTCATCGCCAGCGTAGGCCTGGTGGCGCTGCAGACGGTGATCAAGCATCAGACGCTGGCGGGCAATTTTCCCATGCGGCTGCGCTGGAACTTCCATCGCCTGATGCTGGGCCAGAGCCTGGCGTTCTACCAGGATGAATTCGCCGGGCGCATCGCCGCCAAGGTCATGCAGACCGCGCTCGCGGTGCGCGACTTCTGGTTTGCGCTGGCCGACATCCTGGTCTTCGTGCTGATCTATTTCATCACCATCGGCCTGGTGGTCGGCAGTTTCCATCCCTGGCTGCTGGCGCCACTGCTGGGCTGGCTGGCACTGTATAGCGCGGCGATCATCTGGTTCGTGCCGCGCCTGAGTGCCGTGGGCAAGGCGCAGGCCGACGCACGCTCGTTGATGACCGGGCGCATTGCCGATGCCTACACCAACATCACGACGGTGAAGCTGTTCTCGCACTCGGCGCGCGAGGCCGGCTTCGCGCGGCGCGCGATGCAGGATTTCATCAAGACCGTGCACGGGCAGATGCGCCTGGTCACGGGTTTCGAGATCGTCAACCAGGCCTTGAGCATCATGCTGATCATCGGCATTACCGGCGCGGCACTGGTGCTGTGGTCGCAGGGCGCGGTGCGCGTCGGCGCGCTGGCCGCCGCGGTCGCCATGGCGCTGCGGCTCAATGGTCTGTCGCACTGGGTACTGTGGGAGATGACCGGGTTGTTCGAGAACGTGGGCACCGTGCAGGATGGCATCAACACGCTGACCCGGCCGCAGCGGGTGCTCGATCGACCGGACGCGGTGCCGCTGCGGATCAGCTGCGGCGCGGTGCGCTTTGAAAGCGTGAATTTTTCCTATCAGCAGCGCGATCCCGCTTCGCGCCCGGTGATTGCCGGCTTGAGTCTCGATATACGGCCAGGTGAAAAAATAGGCCTGGTCGGGCGTTCGGGGGCCGGCAAGTCCACGCTGGTCAATCTGCTGCTGCGCTTCTATGACGTGCAGGGCGGGCGCATCCTGATTGACGGGCAGGACATTGCCAGCGTGACGCAGGACAGCCTGCGCGCCCAGATCGGCATGGTGACGCAGGACACTTCGCTCCTGCATCGCTCGGTGCGCGACAACATTCTTTACGGCCGTCCCGATGCCGATGAGGCCGACCTGCTGCAGGCAGCGCGTGATGCGCAGGCTACGGAATTCATCAGTGAACTGGGCGACGCGCGCGGCCGGCGCGGCTTTGATGCGCACGTGGGCGAGCGTGGCGTGAAGCTGTCCGGCGGTCAGCGGCAGCGGATTGCGCTGGCGCGCGTCATGCTCAAGGATGCACCCATCCTGCTGCTGGACGAGGCCACCAGCGCGCTGGATTCCGAAGTCGAAGCCGTCATCCAGGGGAGCCTGGCGCGCCTGATGCGCGGCAAGACCGTGATCGCGATTGCCCATCGCCTTTCGACCATCGCGGCGATGGACCGTCTGGTAGTGCTCGATCGCGGCGCGATCGTCGAGATGGGCGATCACGCGGCGCTGCTGGCGCACGGTGGTGTTTACGCTCGCCTGTGGGCGCATCAGAGCGGCGGTTTCATCGGGGATGATGACGAGCAGAGCGTGACCCGGGTAGCCGAGGCCGGCTAGGGCATCGGACCCAGGCCCAGCACATGACTGAAGCACACTCAAGCCTGCCCGCCAAGGTCGCCGCCTTCGCGGGCATCTATCTGATCTGGAGCACGACCTACCTGGCAATTGCAGTGGCCATTCGTACTGTGCCGCCCTTCAGCGTTGGCGCCATGCGCTACCTCACTGCCGGCGGCCTGATGTACGCCTGGTTGCGCGCGCGCGAGTCGCGACCCTTCGATGGACTCAACATCGGGGGCACGATCCTGTGTGGCGTACTGATGTCGGGAGTGGGCAACGGCCTGGTCATGTGGGCCCAGCAGGGCATCCCCTCGGGTGTCGCGGCGCTGTTCGTCGCCTCGCTGCCGATGCTGATACTGTTGCTCGACTGGGCGTTCTTCTCACGGAAGATGCCAGCGCGCCTGGCAACTGTTGGCGTACTCATCGGTCTTGCGGGCGTGGCAGTGCTCGCCACCCACGCCGGCGGCCTGTCGGGCCGTATACGCCCGATCCATATGCTGGCCGTACTCGCAGCGGAGCTTGCCTGGGCGGTCGCCACCCTCCTGCAGCGACGCTTCGTGCCCGCCAGCCGCATTCTCAATTTCACCTGCCTGCAATTGCTCGCCGGCGGCGTATTCCAGCTGGCAGCAGCCCTGGTCGGGCGCGATTGGCTGGCACTGGCTGCCCATGGCGTCGCAGGATCGTCGCTGCTGGCGGTCGGCTATTTGACGATAATGGGCACCCTGGTCGCCAACAACTGCTACTCGTACCTGATCGCCCATGTCTCGGCGCACAAGGTAGCCACTTATGCGCTGGTCAACCCAGTCATCGCGCTTGCGCTCGGCGTCGCGGTATTGGGCGAGAAGGTCTCCCCGGCAATGTTCATCGCCAGCGCCCTGGTGCTGCTCGGCGTCGCACTGATTCTTTTCCAGGGCATGCGCCGGCGGTTTGCGGTGGCGTTCCCGCGCTGAATCCGAGGCGTGGACCGCTGGTGGTTGGCCACCTGGCGGCTCTGGCCCGGGCTGCTCATCTCATTGACTTGCCGGGGCGCGGTACCTAGAATCGCCGGCCTTTGCAGGCTCAGCCACAAGACCTGGGTCGCGAATAATAAGATTGGTAGCGGCGGGCCGCCTCGAAAGGGCGGCCCGTCGCTTCTCGTCCGTCGTAAATATTTGAATTGACTGGAGTTTTCATGGCCACGACAGGTCAATTGATCCGTCAGCCGCGCCGTAAACGGGCGGAAAAGACCAAGGTGCCGGCGCTCGGCGCCTCGCCGCAGAAGCGCGGCGTATGCACCCGTGTGTACACCACGACGCCAAAGAAGCCGAATTCGGCCCTGCGCAAGGTCTGCCGGGTACGCCTGACTAACGGCTTTGAGGTCAGCAGCTATATCGGTGGCGAGGGCCACAATCTGCAGGAGCACTCGGTGGTGCTGATCCGCGGCGGGCGCGTCAAGGATCTGCCCGGCGTGCGCTACCACACGGTGCGCGGCACGCTCGACTGCGCCGGCGTCGGCAATCGCAAGCAGAGCCGCTCCAAGTACGGCGCCAAGCGTCCGAAGAAATAGCAGAGGAATAGAACCATGTCGCGTCGCGCCGCAGCACCCAGTCGTACGATCCTGCCGGATCCAAAATTCAAGAGCGAAATGCTCGCCAAGTTCATGAATGTGGTCATGGAAAGCGGCAAGAAATTTGCCGCCGAGCGCATCATCTATGGTGCCCTCGATCGCATCAGCGAGAAGACCGGCCGGGCCGGCGGCGACGCCATCGAAGTGCTCTCGCAGGCGCTCGAGAATGTAAAGCCGGCGGTCGAAGTGAAGAGCCGCCGGGTCGGCGGCGCCACCTATCAGGTGCCGGTCGAAGTGCGCGCCAGCCGTCGTCAGGCGCTGGCCATGCGCTGGATGATCGAAGCGGCGCGCGCGCGCAGCGAGAAGTCGATGGCGCATCGCCTGGCGCACGAACTGCTCGACGCGGCGGAAAATCGCGGCAACGCCGTGCGCAAGCGCGAAGACACCCATCGCATGGCGGAGGCCAACAAAGCCTTCGCGCATTACCGCTGGTAAGCGTGGCGCGCGCGGGATAACGGGCAATTCATCGTGGCACGCGCGACGCCCATTGAGCGTTATCGGAACATTGGCATCTCGGCCCATATCGATGCCGGCAAGACCACGACCACCGAGCGCATCCTTTTCTACACCGGCGTCTCGCACAAGATCGGCGAAGTGCACGACGGTGCGGCGGTCATGGACTACATGGAACAGGAGCAGGAGCGTGGCATCACCATCACCTCCGCGGCCACCACCTGTTTCTGGAAGGGCATGGACAAGACCTTTCCCGAACATCGCATCAACATCATCGATACGCCCGGGCACGTCGACTTCACCATCGAAGTAGAGCGCAGTCTCAGGGTGCTCGATTCGGCTGTGGCGCTGTTTTGCGCGGTCTCGGGCGTGCAGCCGCAATCGGAGACCGTGTGGCGGCAGATGAACCGCTACGGCGTGCCGCGTATCGCCTTTGTCAACAAGATGGATCGCGCCGGCGCGAATTTCGCGCGCTGCATCGAACAGATTCAGACCCGGCTGCGCGGCAACCCGGTGCCCATCCAGCTGCCGATCGGCGCCGAGGAAAATTTCGAGGGCGTCATCGACCTGGTGCGCATGAAGGCCATCTACTGGGACATGGCAACCCAGGGCATGAAGTTCGAGTACCGCGAGATTCCCGAGGCCATGCGGGCCGAAGCGGAAGGCAGCCGGCGCAAGATGATCGAGGCGGCCGCCGAGGCCAACGAAGAGCTGCTCAACCGCTATCTCGAGAGCAACACGCTGTCCGACGATGATATTCGCCGCGGCCTCAAGGAGCGCGCCTTCCGCAATGAGATCGTGCTGTGCATGTGCGGCACGGCCTTCAAGAACAAGGGCGTGCAGGCGCTGCTCGATGCGGTGATCGTCTATATGCCATCGCCGCTCGAGATGCCGCCCGTCAAGGGCACCAATGCCGATGGCGAGCCGGCCACCCGCACCGCCGTCGATGACGAGCCGTTTTCGGCCCTGGCCTTCAAGATCCTGAACGACCCGTTTGTCGGCAATCTGACTTTCTTTCGCGTCTATTCCGGCACGCTCAATTCGGGCGACACGGTTTATGTGCCGACCAAGGACAAGAATGAGCGTATCGGGCGGCTGCTGCAGATGCACGCCAGTGACCGCACCGAGATCAAGGAAGTGCGCGCCGGCGACATCGCCGCGGCCGTGGGCCTCAAGGACGTCATCACGGGTGACACGCTCTGCGACCTGAAGTCGGCGATCACCCTGGAGAAGATGATTTTCCCGGTGCCGGTGATCTCGGTGGCGGTCGAGCCCCGCACCCAGCCCGATCAGGAGAAAATGGGCCTGGCGCTGCAGCGGCTCGCCAAGGAAGACCCTTCATTCCGCGTGCACACCGATCAGGAATCCGGGCAGACCATCATTTCCGGCATGGGTGAGCTGCACCTCGAGATCATCGTCGATCGCATGAAGCGCGAATTCAAGGTCGAGGC
>JBAVRE010000259.1:0-10801 GCA_049694695.1 Steroidobacteraceae bacterium
CGCACGCACCAGTCCTGCAGGCCGCGCCGCAGCTCGCGATCGCCGGCCTCGTCGCCATAGTGGGTGGTGGAACCCCATTCCTTGGCGTAGATCACCCGCGCACCGCTGAGCGCATCGGCGCGTTCGCTGGTTTCGCGCAGCGAGCCGCCGTTGGCTGCAGCAGCGGCGCGCGCCCGCACCATGATGGGTTCGGGCAGTGCGAAGCCATCCGGACGCAGCACCACGACTTCCATGCCGCGCATGGCCGCCATCTGTACGGTCGCTGCCGGCACGGCCAGCGGCAATGCCCTGGGATGCGCCACCCAGCTGAGCACAAATTTCGCGCGCGGCGGCAGAGCCATTTCGTCGAGCGATTTCCAGTCAGCGAGCGACTGGCAGGGATGGTTCATGGCTGATTCAAGATTGATCAGTGGTCGCGCCACCAGCGCGGCCATGGCGTTGAATCGCTGGTCCGCCAGGTCGCTGGCCAGGTCCTTGCCTTCGGCGAAGGCGCGGATGCCCAGTGCGTCGCAGTACGATGCCAGCACCGGCAAACCCTCGCGGATGTGTTCGGCCGCCACGCCGTTCATGATTTCGCCATCACGCGTCTCGAGTTGCCAGGTGCCCTGGCCCGGCGTGATGACGAATGAGGCGCCACCCAGGCGCGCCATGCCGGCCTGAAAGGAGGCCAGCGTGCGCAGCGAAGGATTCAGGAACAACAGCCCCAGCACCTTGCCGGCGAGTGCCCGCGGTTCCGGGTGCTCTTCCAGTCGCCTTGCCAGCGCCAGCAGTTCCAGCACCTGCTCGCGGCCAAGTTCCGCCAGGTCGATAAAACGTTTCATGGCGCCGCGCTCAAGTCCAACCTGCCGCCGGCGCCGTCAGGCCGGTAGCTTCCGCAAACCCCAGCAGGCGATTGAGCCATTGCACCGCACCGCCCGCCGCACCCTTGGTGAGATTATCAAGCACGCTCATCACCACGACCGTGCGGCCATCGCTCGCGACGCTGAGGCGCGCATAGTTGCTGGCGACGACTTCCTTGAGGTGTGGCGCACGCTCGCTCAGCTGCACAAAAGGCGAGTGAGCATAGAAATCGCGTAACTGTGCCGTGAGCTGCGCGGCAGCGAGCGGCTTTTTCAGCACTGCCTGCACGGTGGCGTGTATGCCGCGTGCAAACGGGCCCGAATGCGGCACAAAAGCAAAGTGGGCGGCCACGCCGCTGGCGCTCAGCGCGCAGGCGGCGATTTCCGGCGCGTGGCGGTGAGCCAGCGCGTTGTAGGCGTACAGATCGCTGTGCCGCGTCGGGTGATGGGTGCCGTCAGTGGGCTTGCGTCCCGAGCCCGTGCTGCCGGTGATGGCGGCCACAAACAGCTGCGGTTCAATCAGCCCGAGTGCCAGCAGCGGCACTGCGGCGAGCAGGGTGGCGGTCGCCAGACAGCCGGGATGCGCGACGTGTGGGGTACTGAGGGCGCGCAGGTGCTCAGGGACCGCGCAGGAGAATTGCGCCAGGCGTGCCGGCGCACCGTGCGGGTGTGGGTACACCGCCTCGTAGGCCGCTGTAGTGGCGAAGCGAAAATCCGCAGAGATATCTACGACGCGGGGTGTGTTGCCCGCGGCTGCCGCGATAGTGAGCAGCCTGTCGATCAGCGCGGCCGAGACACCGTGGGGCGCCGCTGCAAGGATGGCGGGGTTCCGCTCGCGACGCATCAGTTCCTCGATCTGCTGCTGCGACTTGAAGGTCAGGTCGGCGTAAGCGCTCGCCAGATGCGGAAACGCCGCCGCCACCGGCTCACCCGGGCTGCCATCCGACATGATGCCGGCGAGCTCGAGCTGCGGGTGCAGCGCGATCAGGCGCAGCAGTTCGCCAGCCACATAGCCGGTACCGCCCAGGACAATGGTTGGCACCCTGCTCACGATGTCTATTCGGCGGCAACGACCGTTGCCGAACGCGCGCCCAGGCCCACGGCCTCGATGATGGCGTCACCGAGGGCGGCAGGGTTGCTGATGGCGTTGCAGGCCGGCACATTCATCTGCTGGCGAATGATGTCGACGCCCACCTGGTTGTCCGTGGCCGGCCCAGTGACCATGCAGGGATCAACCTTGAAGCGCTCGCGCAGCAGCTTCACTCCACCCCAGGCCGCGACCGGATCATTGGCCGAGAGCACCAGGCCGGTGAGCGCGCGGCGGATGTCCTCGTCGTTGAGGATGGCGTCGACGCCATAGGTGCCCAGCAGGCCGTCACCGAGTTCGAAGACGATGACGTCGGGCTTGCCGGTTGCCAGATCGGTCAGCATGGTGCGCGTCAGCGCCGGCCCGGTGCGCGCCGAAGTTGTCACGACACCGAGGTCGGTGAAGATCATGGATTTGCGCGCGCCGGCATCTTCAAAGGCCATGATGTCGCGCCGCAGGGAAACACCAGTGGCCTTGAATGCGTCGACGATCAGCCCGCGATGACGCATGCGCGAGATGATGGCCGCCGCCGCTGCCGTCTTGCCCGCTTCCATGCAGGTGCCGGCCAGCGCCACCACCGGCACGCCGCGCACCTCGAGCGTGGCCTCGTAGTTGAGCTTGCGGTAGCCGACGCGTGCCGGCACACCGATGCGCTCGCCCAGATACGGAAACTGCAGCACCACGCCCAGCACCCGGCAATCGAAGGGCTTGCCCTTGTCCGGCGTGGCCGAATCGCAGATGCCCATCACGCCGCCGATATTGAGCATCTGGATGATATCGCCGGGCTTGAGCGATTCCGGCACGTGGCCCGAATAACCGAACAGTGCCTTGCGGGGCCCGAGTGCGCCGACCACGATATCGCCGCGCGCCACCTTGGCCATGCGCCCACTGGTCAGTTCGAGCGTGTTGTAGGTCGATTTGTTGTTGAGAATCTCGGCAACGATGACCACGCCTTCCTCGGCGGGAATCTCGGCGCTGATGCGCAGCTCGTGACCAAGTGAGCAGGCCTGGGTGATCGAGGCAACCTTGTCGACTACCACGCTTTTCATTTGCGTGCCTGTTCGGCTGCGGCCAGTTCGCCGGCGCGTGCATGGAACACGCCGGTCAAGGCGGCAATCTTCGAGAAGCCCAGGGCGTCGGCTGGCGTCCACTCGCCCGCGGCTTCGCCATACACCCCTTTCGAGGCCGCCAGCAGCGAATAGGGTGATTCGACACCTTCAATGAAGACGGTTCCGGGACGCAGCAGCACATGCACGTCGCCGCTCACTCGTTGCTGCGAGGAGAGCAGTAGCGCCTCGATATCGCGGCACACGGGGTCAAGCAGCTGGCCTTCATGCACCCAATCGCCGTAGGGCAGGGCGACGCTTTCCTTGATACGCTGCTGGCGCGCCGTGAGCACCAGTTTCTCAAGTTCGCGATGTGCGGTCAGCAACACTTCGGCGGCGGGCGCCTCGAAGGCAACGCGGCCTTTGGTGCCGATGATGGTGTCGCCCAGGTGTATGCCGCGGCCAATGCCGAACGGTGCCGCCAGTGCTTCCAGCCGCTCGATGAGGGCCACGGCGGCCAGCGCTTTACCGTCAAGGCCGACGGGCCGACCCTGTTCGAAGTGCAGCGTGTGATGTTGCGGTAGCGCCGGGCTCTCGAAGGCATTCTTCGAAAGCACCCAGGCGCTTTCCGGAATGCTGCCCTTGGAGGTCAGCGTCTCCGTGCCGCCTATGGTCACGCCCCACAGGCCGCGATTGGTGGAATAGGCCGCACCGTAAGGCGGCACCGGCAGCTGGCGCGCCTGCAGGTACTCAAGCTCATCGCTGCGCCTGAAGGCATGATCGCGCACCGGCGCGATGATTTCCAGATCGGGCGCCAGTGTGCGCAGCGCCACTTCGAAGCGCACCTGGTCATTGCCCGCGGCCGTGCAGCCATGCGCTATCGAATGGCTGCCAAGTTCATGCGCCATGTGCGCGATGGTCTGCGCCTGCATGACACGCTCTGCGCCGACACACAGCGGATAGAGCTGGCCACGGCGCACATTGCCCATGATGAGGAAGCGCAGCACCTGCTCGAAGTAGTCGGCCCGCGCATCGATCTGGTGGTGCGCGATCGCGCCCAGGGCGAGCGCCCGCTCGCGCAGCAGGACGGCGGCCGCAGCATCGATGCCGCCGGTATCGACCGTGACCGTGATCACGGGCCGCTGGTAATGCTCGGCCACCCAGGGCACGAGAAACGAGGTATCCAGACCGCCGGAATAAGCCAGCACGATGGGCTCTGCGCCCGCGTCGATAGCTTTGCTCATGATTCAGATGCCGAACAGTTCATGCAGCCGCGCCAGCAGGCGCCGCTGCGCGCGCGGCGCAGGCGTGGCGACAAAAATGGTGTCATCACCCGATATCGTGCCCACCACCTCGGGCCAGGCCGCCTTGTCGATGGCGACCGCGACACTCTGCGCCGCGCCGGTGCTGGTGCGGATGACAGTGAGCGAGGCGCCCGCCGGCTTCACCGCGCGCACGAACTGCGCCAACGCGCCAAAGTTGCCATTGGCATGGGCGCTGTCGGCGGACGGCGGCAGATAACGGCCGCTGGCCTTGAGCACGCCGAGCTCGCGCAGGTCGCGGCTCACCGAAGACTGCGTAACGGCAAAGCCCCGGCGTTTGAGCAATTGCGTCAGTTCCGCCTGGCCGCGTACCGCGCTGGCGCGCAGGATATTCAGGATCGCCGCGCGCCGGCCCTGCAGGTGATGGTCGTGGAGCATGTTCGCCTCTGCATAAATATGCGTACATGATGCATAAAAATGCAGAAGCGGTCAAGGCCCTGGTTGGCGACGCAGCGCGGCACTGCGCAGGGTGAGCGTCGACGCAGGGCAGGCAGGCGTGGCGAATTGCCGCCCCGGCTCCCGACCTGGCGCGCCCCAAGACCTGGTACCACGAGCCTCCCGCGCAGCCTGAATAAATTCACACCGGCGCCGCCGGCAAGAGTATTCTTCGTCCGATCGAGATGAGCAATTGATTGAACAAAGCTGAAATGTCCCAATGGCCAGCGCCCCGCTTCCGTTTGACGAGACTGGCCGGCTGGCAGCGCTGCGCGCCTGCGAGATTCTCGATACGGCGCCCGAGCGCGCCTTCGACGGACTGGTCGCACTTGCCGCCCGGTTGACGAACGCACCGATTGCCCTGCTCAGCTTCGTCGATCAATCGCGCCAGTGGTTCAAGGCCCGGGTGGGTCTGGGGGCGCAGGAGACCCCGCGCGAACAGTCCTTCTGCGCCCATGCCATCCTGGAATCCGGGCCGCTCATTGTCGAAGATGCGACCCGTGACACGCGCTTTACCGACAACGCGTTGGTGACGGGCCAGCCAGGGATTCGCTTCTACGCCGGATACCCGCTCGAGTTGAGCGATGGTGCGCGAGTGGGCACCTTGTGCGTCATCGAAACGCGCCCGCGAACGCTCTCGGCAGACGAGAATCGTTTGCTGGCGGCCCTTGCCGAGCAAGCGACTTCACAGTTGGAGCTGCGCCGGGCGCTTCTGGGGGTGCGCAAACAGCGCGCCCAGGAGCGGCTTGAAGCGGACCGAGCCCTGGAGGCGCGCGCGCAGGAATCATTTCGTATCAGTCGGGTGCTGCAGAAGAGTTTGGCGGTGCAATTGGACCGGGTTGTCGGGACCATCAAGTCGCTTATCCACGAGACCTCGGCCGGGCAGGCGACACTGCGAGACAGGTTGCTCGAAGTGAGCAATCAGGTGGCGGACGCGGCGATCGATTGCCAGACGCTGGCGACCCACATTCGGGACTTCGCCCTGCTGCGCGCGGGGTGGCTTGGCGCGGCACGCGCCGACGTCGAGGAGCTGCAGCAGGAACATCGCGTGCGCATCACCCTGGAAGCGGGCGTCGACCCGGGCCAGCTGCTCTCTTACTCGGCAGCGTATCGCCTCTCGGAGTGTGTACACGCGGCACTCTCAGAGTTGATTGGACTTTGCGGCGCCAGGCGGTTGAATCTGGCGCTGACGCAGCACGAATCGGCGCTGCTCGTAACGATCAGGCACGATGGGCGCCAAACCGACGACCTGCTTGCACGGCTCAATCCGGCTGCGCCACTGCGGGTGCTGGCTTCCGAACTGGGCGGCGAGTTGGTGGCAACCCGCGTTGGGGATTGGAACGCGTTGCGCTTTAGCGTGGCCCTGCCAGCGCCTTCGGGCCCGGCTGCAGCTTGAATGGGGCCGCTCAGCGCCAGCGCTTCAGCCCATTTTGCCTGCATCGCATACTATGCGCCGCAGCTGCATGTCCGTTCCCTGCATCAGATCGACGCCCAGCCGATCCGCATGAGCGAACAGGCACTCGACCAGCTCCGTGAATTCCGCTACGACCTGGCTGCGTGGTGCCGAGGCGCGTTCGCTGGCGAATCGGTCCACCAGCCGCTTGACCGAGTCGACGTCCAGCAACGCACTCGCCGGCGCACTGGGGAGCCTGGCCGCCACCGTTGCCTGTGTGGCTGGCCTGTGCAGCCAGCCGAGGGCCGCCTCGCCATCGGTGAAAACCGCAGCCATATAACCACGCATGCGCAGTACGCGCTCCCAGAAGTCGAAGTTCGAAGAGCGTTGCCGGCACAACATCGCGACGCGGGCATCTTCGGGCAGGCCGAGCCGGCTCAACATTTCGGCGTGCCGATTCAGCGCCAGCACATCATGCGTCAGGGCCGCACGGCGATAGTCGAGCATGAGTCGGTAGCTCGCCGCCTCGCCCGCCATCGCAACAGCGCGCTGCGTCAGACTCCTGCTGGCGGCATCGGGCAATGCGCCTACGGCCACAGCCCAGATCACACCAGCCTCCAGCCATACGTCGCGCTCTTTTTCCATCCGAACACTCAATGGTAGACATTAATATCCGTTACTCTACGCAGGGCTGGCGGCCGCGGATGCCGGGAGTACGGGTCGTGAGGTGTAGGGAAATCTTGCATCGGTCGGTTGGTAGAATGTGAAGTCAATCTCGGTATTCGTTGCCGACGACCATGCCATCGTGCGCGATGGCCTCGCTGCACTGCTGCGTACGCACGCAGACATCGAAGTTGTGGGAATGGCCGCCAGCGGCAGCGAAGCAGTCGCACAGGTCAGGCGGCTCAGGCCCCGGGTAGTGATTCTGGATATCTCGATGCCGAACCTGGATGGCATTGAAGCGGCGCGCCAGATTCACCTGGCGCTGCCGGACACGGCGATTCTCATGCTGTCCATGCACGCCAGCATGCCATACGTGGTCCAGGCCCTCGAGGCGGGAGCCCGCGGCTATCTGCTCAAGGAATCGGCCAGCGAGGAGGTCATCGACGCGGTCCGCGCCGTGAATGGCGGGCAACGCTACCTGAGCCGGAAGGTCGCCGAAATCGTTGCGCAGGGCATCGGTGAGCGCAAGGCGGCCAGCGCCATTGAGAGCCTCAGCCGGCGCGAACGCGAGGTGTTGCGCCTGGTCGTGGATGGTTACCCGAGTGTCAGAATCGGCGAACTGCTGCATCTGTCGCCGAAGACTGTGGACAGCTATCGCAGCCGGTTGATGCAGAAACTCGGGGTTGGCCAGCTGGCCGGATTGATCAAGTTCGCGATTCAGCACGGGGTAACGACACTCGAGTGAGCGCCCGGTGAAACTGCCTGCTGACACTACGCTTGCGCGCTTTGGTTTCCAGGACCAGGCGCCGGACCCCTTCATGGTGCTCGACCGCAATTGGCATTGTATGTACATCAACCCGATTGGCGCGCAGCAGGTCGGCGGGGTTCCCCAGGCACTGGTTGGCCGGTTGATCTGGGAGTTGTTTCCCGAGTCAGTGGGCGGTCCCAGCTGGCGCGCGTATGAACGCGCAATGAACCAGGGCGAGTCGGTATTGGCTGAGGAGTACTTCGTAGCACTCCGCCGCTGGTTTGAAGTTCGCGTGTACCCGGTCGACATCGGGATCGCGGTGCACTTCATCGACGTCACCGATCGAAAGCAGACTGAAGTAGCGCTACGTGAAAGCGAGGAGCGCTTCCGCGAACTGGGTACCCATAGCCGTGATGTCATCTGGATCGTTGCTCTCAATCCGCAGCGCATTCTGTACTGCAGTCCGGCTCTGGAACACATGTGGGGAATGGCTCCGGCCGAGTTATATGCGGATCCGCTCGCCTGGAAACCGCGCGTCCACCCCGAAGACCAGCGACGTATCAACGAGGCCTGGGACGAAGCCTGCGTCAGCGGCACTTTCGAGGCCGAGTATCGCGTCGTCCGGCCGGATGGATCGATCCGCTGGCTATCTGACCTGCTGACGCCGGTTCGTAATGCGAGCGGCGAGCTCATTAGCCTGAGTGGCGTTTCGCGCGACGTCACCGAACAAAAGCGTCTGGAACGCGCAGTCATGGAAGTGGCGGACCGCGAGCGGCGCAGTCTCGGAGCCGACTTGCACGACGGTCTTGGTCAGGAACTTACCGGCATCGCACTAATGATCGGAGCACTCACGCAGTCCTTCAAACAACGCGGACTGCAGGTCTCGCAGGAACTCGTGCAGCTGGAAGCGCCGATCAAGCACGCCATCGAGACTTGTCGAGCCATCGCCCATGGGTTGTCGCCGCTCGGCTATGCCAGTGGCGGGCTTATCGGGGCGCTGCAACAGCTGGCGCGCCTGCAGGCCGACCGCGCCGGCGCGCCTGCAGTGACGTTCAAAGCAAAAACACTGGCGCCGCTGCGGCTGCCCCCAGATGCCCTGGATCAGCTGTTTCGAATCGCACAGGAGGGGGTCACCAATGCGCTCCGGCACGCCAGGGCGCGGCGAATCGATGTCCGGCTGGCGATCGAACCCGCGCTCGTGCGGCTGCAAATCCAGGACGATGGGATTGGCGTTACGCCCAAGACCGCGGGGGCTCCTGGCATGGGCCTGAAGATCCTGCAATATCGTTCCGCTTTGATTGGTGCGCGCCTCTCAATCGGCGCTGGGACCAGCGGGGGCACTCTTGTCGGCGTCGAATGCCCTCAGCCGCCATAGCCGTGCACGGCACAGTCCGGCACTTCGCAAGATCTAGTCGCCAATGCCGTCCATCAACTCGCGCAACTGTGGCGAGTCGAGGCCCAGCCATGATGCGGCGACATCCATGGAGTTGAAGATAATGACACTCTTGCCGTGCTGGTTTACCTGGTCAGAAAACTGGCGCGCCAGCCGGTAGGTATCGTTGTTGACCAGAAAGGCATAGCGACGGACCCTTGTTGATACGCTGCCAGAGTCCTTGTCCATCGCCGCTAACTCGCCTATCTCGTGTGGCGCTATCGCAAATACGGCGCCGGTGCAGTCCGACAACACCGCTGCACCTGGCTCGATCGACGGATCGTTAGCCTGTTGCTGCTTGTGCGTCATGAGTTCCTGGCTCGCAACTGTGCCGGTCCAGCGCTCGATGACGACCTTGCCGTCCATTGCTACTACGTACTTGCAGGGCATGACTTTGCTGCTCTCAGAATGATCCCAATACACTAACGAGCCGTCAGCAATGCCGCAAGAGCAGCGCGGCGTGGCGCAGGGCGAGCGTTGACGCTGTGCGAACGGGCGTGTTCAATCGCCACTCCGTCCACCAGGAGTGAGCATCATGCTGCTGGGATTGCGTACCGCCATCTATCCGGCTCCCGATCTGGCGCGGGCCAAGGCCTGGTACCGCGAGTTGCTGGGTGTCGAACCGTACTTCGATCAACCCTTTTACGTGGGCTTCGCGGTGGGCGGCTTCGAGCTCGGACTGCTGCCGGATGCCCGGCCTGGGGCGGCCGGGCCGCAGCCGCTATGGGGCGTGAGCCATGCCGATAGCGCCTGGCAGCGACTGCTGGCGCTGGGCGCCACGGCGCTCGAGCCAGTGCACGACGTGGGCGAGGGCATTCGTGTCGCCGCAGTGCTCGATCCCTTTGGCAATAGACTTGGCATCATTGAAAACCCCCACTTCGATCTCGCCGCCGTGCGCTGACTCGGAGTACGCGAGAGGCTGACGAACGGGTGGAGCTCGGATTCTGAGGTATGCCCGGCATCGGGAGGTTTTGAAGCAGCGCACCGGTGGAACTATATTTGATACCTGAATCGACGGGCCGCTGAACTCTCGCTGGTGCGGTGAGAATTCAATTAAGAGCTATGAATATCAAGGTATCGAACTACGGCCCGCGCCAAGAGGTTGAACTGTGCCGCTCAAGAGCGGAACTCCAACATATCGTCAATTACTTTCACGAAGCAAATGACGCTGCGCTACTGGCAATGGGAGTTGACCGAGCGCGGCTCCCAGCGCGCGATGAATGGCTACGTCAGCTTTTTTCCGAAGCAGAGCTTGAGCCACGCGACCAGAGCATATGCTGCGTGATTTGGCGCTGCGATGGACGTTCGGTCGGTCATTCGAGCATGAACAAGCTTGTCTATGGCGAGGAAGGCTACGCACATCTGCACTTGTGGGGCGGCAGCGAACGCCGTCGAGGGCTTGGTACCGCATTTATGCAGGCCTCCATCAATATCTACATTCAGCGATTTTCGCTCAAACGTGTGATATCGGAGCCTTATGCCGAGAATCCGGGTCCCAACAAACTGTTACCCAAACTCGGATTTTCCCTGGTGAAGCGGTACAAAACAACGCCCGGTGCGATAAATTTTGAGCAGGACGTCAATCGTTGGCAGCTCAGCACTCCCAAAGAATAACCGCACCCTGCGAGCGCCGCGTAGACTGAAAGAACACGTCGTTAGAGCAGGCGTCGGTGCGCGGCTGCCACGGGTCAATGTCGAATATCGGCCAAGAGCGCATAGATATTTTTTGAAATGCTGCTTCGGTTCGCCGCGAGGCCGGGGTCAAGCCTGCAAGGCAACTTGCGTCGGGGCCGGCTGTATACTACCATATGGTTAAGTAACCAGGGAGTATAGCCT
>JBAVRE010000260.1:0-3790 GCA_049694695.1 Steroidobacteraceae bacterium
GTCCTACCCCACGTCTGGCGTGAAGCAGGGTGATGCGTTTACGAGGGGGTGCACGGTATTAGGTGCCCGCCCAAAGCGAATATCGTGGAGCGACGGCGGGCACCCAGTGCCGCGCATCCCCCCTCGCAATCGCCCCAACTACTCCGCGCCAGACTCAGGAAACGCCATCCCCACAGTACTGAACCCATTGTCGACATACAAAATCTCGCCCGTAACCCCGCGCGCCATGTCGGAGCACAGGAACGTGGCCGCATTACCGACATCTTCGGTCGACACATTACGGCGCAGGGGTGCAATGCGCGCCACCTGCGCGAGCATCTTGCGAAACCCGCCGACGCCCGCCGCCGCCAGCGTCTTGATGGGTCCGGCGGAAATCGCATTCACGCGTATGTCCTGCGGTCCGAGATCTGCGGCCAGGAAGCGCACGTTGGCCTCCAGGCTGGCCTTGGCGAGGCCCATGACATTGTAGCTGGGGATCGAGCGCACGGCGCCCAGATAGCTGAGTGTCAGGATGGCGCCCGACCGTCCGGCCATCAGCGGCACCGCGGCGCGCGCCAGCGCGGTCAGGCTGTAGCTCGATACATCGTGGGCGATGCGAAACGCTTCGCGGGTGGTGTTGGCCGAGAAACTGCCCTCGATCGCCTCGCGCGGCGCGTAGGCGACGGCGTGTACCAGGATATCGAGCTGACCCCAGTCGCGTTTGAGCTGGGCGAAGGCAGCATCGATCTGGGCGTCATCGGTGACATCGAGCGGCATCACGATCCTCGAGCCCAGCGACGCCGCCAGCGGCTCGACCCGCTCCTTGAACTTATCGCCCGCATAAGTGAAAGCCAGGTCCGCGCCCTGCGCGTGCATGGCCTGGGCGATGCCCCAGGCAATGGAGCGATCGGTGGCGACGCCCACAATCAGGGCGCGTTTGCCCGTAAGCATAGCCATGCGCTTGAACCCCTCTTGAAATAGCTTGTTTTTAGCTGCGCGAAGCGACGAAGGCCACGAGCTTCTGGCCGGGTCGCAGCCCGTTGCTCGAAACCGTGGTGTTCCACCCCATCAGATCGCGCACCGTGACCTGCAGGAGGCGCGCGATGCCATACAGCGTGTCGCCGCGCCGGACGGTGTAAGTGACCTGCCGGCCGCTGCCTGGCGCGCTGGCGTGCGAGCCCCTGGAACCTGTGTCGCGCCCCGCGCGGCTCGAGACCACCAGGTGCTGGCCGGCGCGCAGTGTGTCGCCGACCTCCATGTTGTTCAGGCGCGCCAGCGTGTGCACATTGGTGCCCATGCGCAGGGCGATGCCATAGAGCGTGTCACCGCGACGCACGACGTGCACGCCACCCCGGGCACTGCGCCGTCCGCCCATGCGTCCTGGCCGGTCGAACAGCGCTGCAGCACGCGCGGCCTTCTCGGGCAGGACGACGTCGGAGGAGGGCACGTGCAGCCAGCCACCAATCACGGGTTTGTCATCGCTCCCCATGCCGTTGAGTTCGCGCACCACAGCCGGCGTGGTCGAGAACTGTTTGGCGATCGAAGCCACGGTATCGCCGCGACGCACTTCATAAGCGGCTGCGCGCAGTCGCTGCTCTGGCGTCAGGCTGAGCAGCGTCTGCTCCAGGCCATTGGCGAATTCGGTTGGCACCAGCAGCATGTGCGGCCCGGTCGGATCGGTCGCAAAGCGGTGAAAGGCCGGGTTCAGTTCATACAAATCATTCTTGGGGATCCCGGCGATTTCCGCGGCCACCTGCATATCGATCTGGCCACCGGTCGCCACCTGCGTGAAATAAGGTTCATCGGGGATCTGGCTGAATTCCAGGCCGAAGCTGGCGGGGTCGGCAACGATGCGGCGCATGGCCAGGAGTTTGGGTACGTAGGCGCGGGTTTCGGTGGGTAGCTTGAGGTGCCAGAAATCGATGGGCTTGCCGGCGCGCAGATTGTGACTGACGGCCCGCTGTACGTTGCCGGCGCCGCAGTTGTAGGCGGCAATGGCCAGCAGCCAGTCACCGTCAAACTGATCGTGAAGCGATTGCAGGTAATCCAGTGCGGCGCGGGTCGAGGCCACGACATCGCGCCGGCCGTCATACCACCAATCCTGCTTGAGCCCATAGAGCGAGCCGGTGCCCGGAATGAACTGCCACAGGCCCGAGGCCCGCGCGCGCGAATAGGCATAGGGTTCGAAGGCGCTCTCGACCACTGGCAGCAAGGCCAGTTCCAGAGGCATGGAGCGTTGATTGAGCTCGCCCACGATATAGTGCAGGTACATCCCGGCCCGACCCCAGACGCGGTCGAGATAGTCGGGATTATTCGCAAACCAGTTCTGCTCGCGATCGATGGCGCCCTGGTCCACGTCTTCGAGTTTGAAACCGCCACGCAGCCGCACGAACAGATCGCCAGGCGGGGGCGCAACCAGTGAGTGGTCAGCCGGCTTGGCTGGCGTCTCGGTGGCGCTGGCCGGGGCGGTCGCGTCAGCGGCGGCGCTGGCGGCGGTCGCCGCGTCAGGATTGGGGTTGGCAGCCGCCTCAGCGGGCAGGCTGGCAACGGCCGGAATCGCCGTTACGGTGACGGCGCCCCTGGATGCGGGAATCTGGTGAGCGCAGCCGGTCAGCGCGATGAGCGCCGGCAGGGTGCAGATCAGTGCAGAAAAGGACCGGTTCGGCTTGACCAAATGTGCTCCATCCCCGTGCCGGGCCGTTAACATGTTACGGTATGGGTGCTGGATCTTACCTTGAGCCAGCGTCCCTATTTAACAGCTAAGTTCACAAAATTGCTACCGTTTTGGGGTGGCATATCAGAGACGGAAGGCACACTTTGAGTCATTGGTATCAAGGCCGCCTGGGCCGCGCGGTCACGACGGCCGAGGCGCAACTGTTAAACGGCGCGATGGACGACGTTTTCGGCCTCGAGCTGATGCAATTGGGCGTCTGGGGCTCAGGGCGCGAACTGCTGCGGGGCAGCCGCACGCGCCATCAGTCGGTCGTCGCCAGCACCGTGCTGGCGCAGGCGGGCGACGCGGATCTCATCGCCAATCCTGCCCATTTGCCCGTGGCCACTGGCAGTGTGGATGCGGTGCTGCTCCCTCATAGCCTGGAGATCGAGCCCGACCCGCAGGCGGTATTGCGCGAGGCCGATCGCGTGCTGACCGGCCAGGGTCATCTGGTGGTGCTGGGGTTCAGGCCCCTCAGTTTGTGGGGACTGCGCGCGGCGGCCAGTCACAGCGGCTTTCCCCCCGGACTCAACCGGCTGATCTCCGAGCAGCGCCTGCGCGACTGGTTGATACTGCTCGGCTATGAAATTACAGCGGCGCGCCATTACCTCTACCTGTTGCCCTGTGAGTCGGGTGCGCCGGGCCGCGGCGCGCTGCGTCGCGGCCTCTTCAACCCGCTGCCCGCCGGCGCCTATCTGCTCAAGGCGCGCAAGCGCGTCTACACGCTCACGCCCATTCGTGCGCGCCGCCGCGAGCGCGCGCCACTGCTGGGCGCCCTGGTGAATCCCACGACATGAGTGCGGGGGAGTGGATCGACATCTATACCGACGGCGCCTGCCGCGGCAATCCCGGGCCCGGCGCCTGGGCGGCGCTGCTGCTGCATGCCGGCGCGGAACGCGAACTCTCGGGCGCCGTGGCCGCGACCACCAACAATCGCATGGAGCTGCAGGCGGTGATCGAAGCCCTGCTGGCGCTAAGACGCAGCGTGCGCGCCCGTATCTATACCGATTCGCAGTACGTGCGCCTCGGGATTACCGAATGGGTCAGGGGCTGGAAGGCGCGCGGCTGGCGCACCGCGGATCGCAAGCCGGTCAAGAA
>JBAVRE010000261.1:0-1958 GCA_049694695.1 Steroidobacteraceae bacterium
CGCTCGCGCAGGCACAACCGGACACCGACTGGCATGTCGATCGCCTGTATGATTTCGCGCGCGAACTGGGCGCCAGCCTGCTTGTGGCACGTTACTCACGCTACCTCATCGATCTGAACCGACCGCCTGATGACGCCGCGCTGTATCAGGGTGCACCGCGCACCGGTCTGTGCCCGGCCTTGAGTTTCTCCGGCCTGCCGCTCTACTACGAAGGTTCGGCTTACACCGTGCCGACAGCAGAAGTTCAACAGCGGCGCCTGGCTTACTGGCAACCCTACCAGGATGCGCTGCACACCTTGATCGCGGCCACAATCGCCCGCCACGGCCATGCGCTGCTGCTCGACGCGCATTCCATACGCAGTGTGGTACCGCGCTTGTTTGCCGGGCAGCTGCCGGATATCAACGTCGGCACCAACGATGCGCGGTCCTGTAACCCGGCCATCATCGACGCGCTACGCGAGCTGCTCGTGGCACAGCAGCAGTATTCCTGGGTGATCGACGGTCGTTTCAAGGGCGGCTATATCACGCGTCACTACGGACAGCCGTCCCACCAGGTGCAGGCACTGCAGATCGAACTGGCGCAATGCACCTATATGCTCGAACCCGAGGACGTCGCGACGCCGACGCCAGCGCCAGCCTGCGATCAGCAGCGCATGGCGCCCTTGCGCGTGCTGCTGCGCGCGGCACTCGGGGCGCTGCTGGCCACCACGCCTGCGTAGCGCGCCTGCTGTCAGGTGCCCGAAAGTGACTGCAGATAGGCCGCCACCGCTGTCATCTCCGGGGTCTTGAGCTCCGAGGCCACGCCGTGCATGACGGCCACGTTGCGCAGATTGCTCTGGAACGAATGCAGCTGCTTGAGCAGATACTGCGCATGCTGCCCGGCCAGGCGCGGAAAATCGTCAGTGCCAGCGGCATTGGCACCGTGGCAGGAAACGCAGGGCGGAATGCCGGCCGCCGCCACACCGTTGGCGAAGATATCGGCGCCACGCGCGATGGCACCGGCGTCGCCGCTCTTGCCAAGGGCAGGCGCTTGCGAACTGTAGTAGTCGGCTAGTGCGGCAATCATCTCGTCATCCAGCGGCGCCGCCATGCCCCACATGTAGCCCAGTGCATCGGGGTCGCCGCGCGTCTGCGCCTTGAAGGCTTTCATCTGCGCCACCAGGTAATTGGCGTGCTGCCCTGCCAGCACCGGAAATTTCGGCGTGCTGCTGCGACCCTGCGGTCCATGGCAGGTGGCGCAGACTGTTACCGCCACGTGCCGCGCCGCCGACTTCAGCGCCGGATCGACATCCGCGCTGCGACCCGCGACCGAAGCCAGCATCATCAGGGATGCTCCCAGTAAAATATTTTGAGCTTTCATGGGTAGCATCCTTCAGAAGGCAAACCAGGCGAGCAGATAGACCGAATCGTTGTCACTGGCACTGCGGCCGGCGCCATCGTAGTTGCTGCTGGCGCCATTGAATTTTGAATACTGAGTGAACTGCGCCGTCAGCTTGGTATTGAGCCACGGCATGTAGTTGAGCTCGGCAACCCAGCCGCGCGTGTCCGGCTTGCCATTGGCACTGCCCAGGACAGCGATTGCGGCGCCGTCCTCATCGAGCGCGGGATAAAGCAGGGCGTCCGTGCTGCCGGTGGTTGAGAAGGCGCCCAGCGCCCCGCCATACTTGCGTTTGTAGTAATAGGTACCCGTCAAACGCGTGGTGGTCAGATCGTTTTTCAGGTTTTCCGATCCGCCATTGGTGACGCTGGCGTTCAAGGTCATCTTTTCCCGAATCCGCGTACCCGCCAGGGTGAACAGGTGCTGATCGCCAATGTACTGGTACTGCAGGTCGAAGGCGTTGTCGCGGAACTCATTGGCAGGCCCGGCGAGTGAGGTGGTCACAGAGCTATCGGCACCTGGCACAAGTTTGAACGTTGCACCATAAAGACCCACCTCCAGCGACTGTGCGCCCCATTGA
>JBAVRE010000262.1:0-4276 GCA_049694695.1 Steroidobacteraceae bacterium
GCTCATCCATGCTCAGCGCGCCCGCCCGCAGCGCCAGCCTGAAGATCGTCGGCCTCATGGGCGTGCTCCGCCGGTAATCATGGGCAGGTCGAGCGCCTGCTGCGTGGCGCATTGCACCGCGATGTCATAGCCCGCGTCGGCATGACGCATGACGCCAGTGGCCGGGTCGTTCCACAACACGCGTTCGATGCGGCGCGCCGCGGCCGGCGTGCCGTCGCAGACGATGACCACGCCGGCATGTTGCGAATAGCCCATGCCGACGCCGCCGCCATGATGGATTGAAACCCAGGTAGCGCCGCTGGCGGTGTTGAGCAGGGCGTTGAGCAGCGGCCAGTCTGATACGGCATCGGAGCCATCGCGCATGCTTTCGGTCTCGCGATTCGGGCTGGCCACCGAGCCGGAATCCAGATGATCGCGACCAATGACGATGGGCGCCGCGAGTTCACCCGCGGCCACCATCTCGTTGAACGCCAGGCCCAATCGATGCCGGTCTCCCAGTCCCACCCAGCAGATGCGTGCCGGCAGTCCCTGAAACTGAATGCGCTTTGCCGCCATATAGAGCCAGCGATGCAGGTGAGGATCATCCGGAATCAGCTCGCGCACCTTCTGATCGGTTCTGGCGATGTCATTCGGATCGCCCGAGAGCGCGACCCAGCGAAACGGTCCGACGCCTCGGCAGAATAGCGGGCGAATGTACTCAGGCACGAAGCCCGGAATCTTGAAGGCGTCGGCCACACCGTTCTGCAGCGCCACCTGGCGGATGTTGTTGCCGTAGTCGAATACCGGCACGCCGCGCCGTTGAACTTCCAGCATGGCGCGCACGTGTACGGCCATCGAATCGGCCGCGGCCGCGGCCACGCTGGCCGGAGCCAGTTTTTGCTGCGCTTCCCAGTGCTCCACGCTCCAGCCCACTGGCAGGTAGCCATGGACCGGATCGTGTGCCGAGGTCTGATCGGTGAGTGCATCGGGCAGCACGCCACGGCGCAGCAATTCCGGCAGCACCTCGGCAATATTTGCACACAGGCCGATCGAGCGCGCAGTGCCGGCTGATTTGGCCGCGGCCAGCAGTGCCAGCGCCGCATCGAGACTGGCCGCCTGCTCATCGAGATAGCCGGTGGCGAGTCGCTTGTCGAGGCTCGATTGACGACATTCAACCGCCAGCATCGAAGCCCCCGCCATGGTGGCCGCCAGCGGCTGCGCGCCGCCCATGCCGCCCAGACCCGCGGTCAGTATCCAGCGGCCGCGCAGTTCGCCGCCAAAGTGACGCCGCCCCATTTCGACGAAGGTTTCGTAGGTGCCCTGCACGATGCCCTGCGAGCCGATGTAGATCCACGAGCCGGCGGTCATCTGGCCATACATCATGAGACCACGCCGGTCGAGTTCATTGAAGTGTTCCCAGGTGGCCCAGTGCGGCACCAGATTGGAATTGGCGATCAGCACGCGCGGTGCATCGCCGTGGGTGCGGAATACGCCCACCGGTTTGCCGGACTGCACCAGCAGTGTTTCATCGTCGCCCAGCCGGCGCAGCGTGGCGACGATGGCATCGAAGCATTCCCAGTTGCGCGCCGCCTTGCCAATGCCGCCATACACCACCAGATCTGCGGGTCGCTCGGCGACCTCCGGATCGAGATTGTTCATGAGCATGCGCAGCGCCGCCTCGGTCAGCCACGAGCGGGCGCTGAGCTTGGTGCCGCGGGCGGCGCGGATCACGCGCTGGCCGGATTGCAGACTGGCTGAGTCACTCATGTCAATACTCCTGGTGCGAGCAGGCGCCGGACTGCCCTGCAGTAACGCGTTTCGATTTCAGTTTCATTCTCGTGCCGGCCGTCGCGGATGACCCACTTGCCGCCCACCATGACCTGCTGCGCGCAGGGCGCCGCGCTGTCGAACATCAGGGCGCTGAGAAAGTCGCGTGGTTGCTGCAGCAGGCAATCGCCTTCGCTCAGGTCGTAGGTTACAAAATCGGCGCGCTGATCAGTGGCGCCACCATTCTGCCCGACGCCGAGCGCGCGCCGGCCACCGCGCCAGGCAGCTGTGTAGATCCGCTCGGCCACCACCGGTTGCTCGGCGCTGCTGAGCACGTTGCGTTGCCCGTGCGTCAGGCGCATGGTCCACTCAAGCAGGCGCAGTTCGGCGCAGGCATTGCGGCCGATGTTGCTATCCGAGCCGATGGCGATATGGCCGCCGGCCGCGAGGAAGTCCGGCAGATTCACAATGCCATCGCCCAGATCAGCTTCCGTGGTCGGACACAGCACCACGGTTGCGCCGGCAACGCGGATCTGCTCCAGCTCTTTGTTATCGGCGTGCGTGGCATGCACCAGCGACCAGTGCGGCGCGAGCAGCCCCCGCTTGGCCAGCAACGCCACCGGCGGCATGCCGTGCAGGCGCACGCAGGCCGCCACTTCCGCAACCTGCTCGGCGACATGGATATGCACGCAACGGCAGTGTGCGTCCCCATGCACCTCGGCCATCACGGTGTCGATCGCCGCCAGATCGACCGCGCGCAGGCTGTGAAAGGCCACGCCGAGCGCGACGTTGCCGCCGATCGGGAAGCGGTGCCGCAGTTCCTGCCAGTCGCGCAGAAACTGCGCCGTGCTGCGCACGAAGGGTTGTTGCCCGGGTCGGGCGGGCACGCCGCCGAAATCGGCGTGCTGATATAGCGTTGGCAGCAGGGTGAGCTGCAGGCCGGCGAGCGCCGCGGCATCGGCAACTGCGCTATCGGCATCGAGCTCGCCGTGGCGTGCAGAGTCGGGACGCGCGGCGTCGAGCCGGTGCAGGTACAGGAACTCGGCCACGCTGGTATAGCCGCCGCGCAGCAGCTCAAGATAGCAGCGCGCCGCAATCGCGGTCAGCGCCTCGCGATCCAGGCGCGCCGCCAGTGCGTACATGGTTTCGCGCCAGCTCCAGAAGTTGTCCTTGCCGCCCGATGAGCGTTGCGTTATCGCGCCCAGCACGCGCTGAAAAGCATGGCAATGGGCGTTGCTCATGCCGGGCACGGTGATCCCCGGAACGATGCTGTCGTCGCCGGCCACGCTCCCGGCCGGCTCGTCCACGGCGCGTACCTGGCCATGTTGGTCGATCGTGACACGGGCGTTATGCAGCCAGCGGGAATCCCACCACAGCTGGGCGAAAGTAACCGTGGCGGGTGTTGCTGCTGCGGCGGGCTGCATCGGCGCCATCTTACACCGCGCGCCGGCGTCCTACACATGGCGCCAGCCGTAGCCCGCGCGGTATCCTGCGCCGATGAATCCTGACGCGGCAGAACATACTCGTCTTTATGTCGGGGGACGCATCTGGTCGGCCGGCCGCAGACCCGGCGCCAGTGCCGATGATCCCTGGCCCGTACAGGCACTCGCGGAGCAGGGCGGGCGCATTGTCGCCGTGGGCGGCAGCTCTGATCTGCAACAACGCTTCCCCGGTGCCGCCCGTATCGATCTGGGCGGTCGCCTGGTCACACCCGGATTTATCGACTGCCACACGCACCTGGTCTACGGAGGCGATCGCAGCGCCGAGCTGGAGCGGCGGCTGGCCGGCGAGAGTTACCAGGCCATCGCCCGATCGGGCGGTGGCATACTCTCGACGGTTGCGGCGACCGCTGCCGCCACGGTCGCGCAGCTGGTGCAAATGGCGCTGCCGCGCCTCGACGCGCTGCTGGCCGAGGGCGTGACCAGCATTGAAATCAAGTCAGGTTATGGCCTGGAACTGGCCGCTGAAATTCGCATGCTGCAGGCGGCCCGCGCCCTGGGCACGCAGCGGCGGGTCAGCGTAGCAGGCACCTATCTGGGCGCTCATGTCGTGCCACCGGAATATGCCGGCAAGGCAGCCGCCTACGTTGAGCGCGTCTGCCAGGAATACCTGCCAGCCATCGTTGCGGGTGGCTGGGCCGAGTGCTTTGACGCCTACTGCGAGGAGCTGGCTTTTTCGGTGGCCGAAGTCGAACGCATGTTCAGTGTGGCGCGTTCCCTGGGGTTGCGCGTCAAGTTGCATGCCGATCAACTCTCGAATCTGGATGGCGCGGCCCTGGCGGCGCGCCATCAGGCACTCTCGGCCGATCACCTTGAATACACCGACGCGGCCGGTGTGGCGGCGCTGGCGCGCAGCGGTTCAGTCGCCGTGCTGCTGCCGGCCGCCTATTATTTTCTGCGTGAGACGCAGCTGCCGCCCATAGCGCTGCTGCGACGCGCGGGTGTGCCGCTCGCCGTGGCCACCGATTGCAACCCGGGTACGGCGCCAGTGGCGTCAATTCTGGCGGCGATGAATTTCGCCGCGCTGGAAT
>JBAVRE010000263.1:0-1584 GCA_049694695.1 Steroidobacteraceae bacterium
CTACGGTTATTTTTCGAGCCTGGCGCGCGGCGAAGTGCCCGGTGGCTTCAATCCGCAGTTCGAACTCATCGAGATCAACGCCAGTGAACCGGAGAATCACGACAAGGCTCTGCACGCGGCGTGGGCGCTATGGAACGAGCGGCATCATTACTATCTTGGCGCGGGCACTGATACGCACGACGTATGGATGGATGAATCCGGTCGCGTGCGTCTGTTTGCTCACCTCGCCGGCAAGCCCACGGCCCTGGTTTATGCCGAAGCCGTCAGCGCCGGCCACGCCTATGTGAGCTTCGGGCCGCTGCTCTATCCTTCAGTGATGTTCGGCTCAGAGCTCAAACTCCGGTCCGGCGAGCACTTCAACCTGGGCTTTGATCTGGAATCAGTCAGCGGTCTGAAGCAGGCCAGCCTCATAGGGCGCGGCGAGACTGTCAACACCCGGTCATTCGCGGACCAAGCACACACGGCGCGCTGGGACATTCCGCTGATCGCCAGCGGCGCGGGCTGGTATGAGCTGATTGTCGAAGACCGTCTGGGCGCCAAGGCCTACTCGAACCCGATCTGGATCGATGTGATCGACGCCCCTTAATTCTCTACCATCGGCAGTGAGAGGTACGAAGCCTGTTTCGATGAGTGGTAGATGCGCTGCGTAGCCTTACGATAATCGGCCGGTTTGGCCAGGAAGATGTTGGGCACGAAAGTCTGCGGGTTGCGATCGTAGAGCGGAAACCAGCTCGACTGCACCTGCACCATGATGCGGTGGCCTGTCAGGAACACGTGATTGTTCGGTGGCAGATCAAATTCGTAGGCCAGCGGCAGGTTGGCCTTGATCGGCTTCGGTGTGACGAAGCCTTCGCGGTAGCGGCCGCGCAGAATCTCCATGCCCACGGCGAGCTGGTAGCCGCCCATCTCGGGTTGCGAGGGCACTTCATCCGGATAGACGTCGATCAGCTTGACGACCCAATCGCTGTCGGTGCCGCTGGTGGCGGCGACCAGGTGCACGCGCGGACTGCCACTGATCTTCAGGGGTGCGGTCAGCACCGGGGAAGTGAATGCGAGCACGTCGGTCCGGCCGGAGGCCTCGCGCTGATCATCGGTCAACCACTGTGACCAGCTCTGCGCGGAGGAATAGCCGATCGACTGGATGGGCCGGGCACGAAACGGCACGGGACGTGCGGGATCGGCAACGTACTCCGAAAATTCATCGCCCGCGCCGGGCGCCTTGAAATCCAGATTGTTGCCGGGCTGCAGATAGAGCGCACGGCTCTCGTGGCGGCAGCCCTGCTCGCAGCTCTGCGGCCAGCGCTCTAGGCGGCGCCATTCATTCGTGCCGGTCTCGAAAGCCGTGACCGCGGCGACGTCGGCCGGCGGCGCACCGTCCTTCAGATACTGCGCCAGGAACGGTCGCAGTACGTATTGACGAAAGTAGCGCGCGGTATCGCTGCCGAAGCGGATGTTGCCGAGTGCGCTGCCCTCCTGGATTTCCTGGCCGTGATACCAGGGGCCGAGCACCAGCTTGACCTTGTCGCCCTGCACATCCTTGGGCTTGATGGCCCGATATACCGCCAGTGCGCCATAGCTGTCTTC
>JBAVRE010000264.1:0-2640 GCA_049694695.1 Steroidobacteraceae bacterium
TTCATCGCCCAGTACGTCAGCGACCACAATCGCTGGGGATCGCCGAAGTTTCTGCTGGGAGAGAGTTACGGGACGACGCGTGCTGCCGCTATAGCTGACTACCTTTTCTCGCGCCGACACATGAGCCTGAATGGACTGGTGCTGGTCTCGGTAGCGACCGACATCGAGGCGATTTTTGCGGAAGTCCCCGGTAATGATCGCCCCTACGCGGTCTACCTGCCGGCATACGCAGCCGCCGCGTGGTATCACCATAAATTGCCCAATCAACCGGCGGAGCTTGGTCCATTGCTGGATGAAGTGCGTCGCTATGCGCTCGGACCGTTCAATGCGGCACTGATGCAGGGCGACAAGCTCTCGGATGAAGATCAGAACACCGTCGCGCAGCAGTTGCATCAGTACACGGGATTGTCGGTTGACTACCTGAAGGCCGCCAACCTGCGCGTTTCCGAGGTTGCCTTTGCTCACGAATTGCTGAAATCCGATCGCCAGACGATCGGCCGACTCGACGCGCGTTTCAAGGGACCCACCATGGACCCGCTGGAGAAGTATGCCGCCGATGATCCGCAGTCAAACGCCATCAGCGCGGCTTTTGCCGCCGCCTTCATGGACTACTATCACGGTGACCTGAAATTCGGCCAGGGCAAGACCTACCACACCAGCGCCAATGACGATCTGTACAGCAAGTGGAAATGGACTCACCAGCCGATCGGCTTCAATACTCCGCAGCCGTTCGTCAATACCAGCGTTGATCTGGCGCATCTCTTGGTTCAGGACGCGGGTTTGCGGGTGCTGGTGCTGAACGGCTATTTCGATCTCGCGACGCCGTTTTCAGCGACCGAGTATGTGATGGCACATCTAAATCTGCCGCCCGGCCTGGCCGCCCACATTGGCATGAAATACTACGAGGCGGGGCACATGATGTATCTGCACCCGGAATCGCTCAGAAAGATGAAGGCCGACCTCGATGCATTTATGCAGGCGACCCAGCACCCCTGAGCGCCAAAAGGTGTATCACGGCACGAGTGGCGCCGGCGCCGGCTCACCCAGCAGATCCACCGCCGCCTGGTAGAGCGTGGCCCGTAGCGCAAAGCGTTCATGGGCGCGCGTGACGTAGCGCACCGACAGCTCGACACCGCCGACCACGGGCTTGACGTCGATTCCCGGCGCCCCGGAAAACAGCCGCCCGGACTGAGTCGGTACCGCGCGTTGCCATTCCTGTTCGGCGTGGCGCGCGCTATCAGCGGTGGCCTCGAGTACCCGTTTGCGTATGGCCTCGATGATCGGGTGCGGATCCCTGCCGGTGGGTACGATCAGGCGTAGCTCATCCCAGAGCCATTGTCCGGAGGTCGAGAAGTTAAAATAATGCCCGGAGATCGCAAAGCTGTTGGTAAAGGTGACTCGTCGGCCGGTCGGATGGCCGGCTTCACCCCAGTTGCCGGTCTCGAGCAACACTGTGTGAAACATGCCGAGTTCGCAGACCTCGCCGCTGACGCCGTTGATCTCCACCCAGTCGCCCAGGCGCATGCCGTTGCGGCCCATCAGAATCATCCAGCCGATGAACGCCACGATGAAGTCTTTCAATGCGACCGTGAGTCCGGCGCCGATGATCCCCAGCACGGTGCCGAACTGACTGGGCACGCCGATGAACATGAAGATCGCAATGAGCACCGCGAGAATCTGCAGCGCCACGCGCGTTACATGGTGCAGCGACGCGACGCGGCGTCGATCGCCCTTGCTGTGGCTGAGCAGCCGCTGCGACCAACGGTCGAGCAACAGCAGCGCCAGCAGCACGGCGGCCACCACTATGGTGCCCGCAAACAGCCCGTGCAACGCGGCGCGCCCTCGACTCGCCACCGAGGCGCTCCACTGCTGATAGCTCTGGCTTAACGACTGCTGCGTACGCGAGCGCTGATCCAGCAGCGTCAGAACCTGTTGCTCGGCGGCCGCCTGTTTGGTCTGCGCGTACAGAATCAGGGTATCAACCACATCGCGCTGCGGGTCTGGTGCAGCGCCGGCAACCGCCGCTGTGACGGCGGAGTCGCGGGCCTGTTTGCTATGTCGCGCCAGCCCGGAAATGCCGCTCTTGTTTGCTTCCAGCCTGGCGGCGAGCGCGGCCCGCTCGCGCCGCAGATTCGCGGTGAGCTCTGCGGCGTGCCGCTGCGCATCGTCAATCAGGCTTTGCATGCGGCGCTGCGCCTGCCAGGCCCGATAGGAAGCTACCAGTCCGCCGTGATCCGGGCCGCTGGCCACCACCGGGCGCACTGGAGCCGGGCTGGACTTCTCCCGGTTCTCACGCTCCTGCATCTGCGTGACCACGCGCCGCCGCAGATTTCCCCCTGCATCCTCGAGGTCCTGGTCGGCTTCCTCAATTTCGTATTGATCCAGCTCGAGCTGCGAGCCGCTGAGATCCAGTTCGTCCTGCAGCAGTTCACGCTGGGCGCCGCTGGCCCGTTCCAGTGCTGCCTTCATTTCCGCGACGCGGCGCTGGTCGGTCGCGTAGAGCCGCCGCGACTCGTCCAGCCGTGCAGCCAGCTGGGCGGCACGCGCACTCAACTCTGGTGGATTGGCGTCGAGTTGGCGCAGCGCAGTGGTAAAGGCCAGATCCAGATCGTGATCCGCCAGGCGCAGGGCGGATTGCTC
>JBAVRE010000265.1:0-2694 GCA_049694695.1 Steroidobacteraceae bacterium
CCTCCAGACAGTTATCTCGCCGGTGCCGGGACTGATGGCATCCCAGGGCGTGCCTGGAGACTGCTTCCAGATGCCACTGCCCGAGTCCGGCACCAGCCCGTCCAGGTACCCGGCCCTGGTCTCATCGCCCTTGAGGTAGCGATCCAGGAAAGCCGTGATCATATGCAGATTGATGTTGATGACGCGATCCTGGCGCCACACCGGGTCCTCGAACCAGTCCAGATCCCAGAGCCGATGGCGCATCTGCTCGGGAGTAGGGCCCAACCCCAGGTGGTGCCCGCCGCCCTTGAAGGTCAGCAGATAGCGCGGGGCGTTGACGGCAGATTCAAAGAAGGCGCGCGCTCCGCTGGCATAGTCGACCGTGTGATCACGGTCGCCGGCGATCAGCATCAGCGGTGTGGAGATGGCGCCCATCCCGGTCAGTCCCCATGCGGCGAGTGATCCGCCCCACGGCGAGATCGCAACCACTGCCCTGAGATTCCTGACCAGCACCTCCTTTTGCAATGGCCCGCCCTCGGCATAGGACTTCAATAAGCCGCCCGGAACCAGGGCGCAGACGGGTCCGTTTGGATCGAGCGCCGCGCCTGCGGCGGTCAGCACGCCATAGCCGCCCATTGAGTAACCGATCAGCGCCGTGCGGGTCGCATCGATGAGACCCTCAGCCGAGAGCGATTCCTGCAGCGATTGCGTGACGAAGCCGATGTCGAGCGGCCGGCGCAGCAGGACCTCGGGGAATCCGGCGGGGTTGGCGTAGGGGTCCAGGTGACGGATAGCGGCCACCACATAGCCTTTGGAGGCCAGGTTCTCAGTCAGCCAGCTCATGGCGACGGTGGCATTGCCGTGGCCATGCGAGACGATGATCAGAGGAAAGCGGCCGGCCGCCGGTCTGGCGCCGCGAACCGCGATGCCCGGCAGCTCAAACGCCACGGGCTTGCCGTCTTCACCAGAGAGTGAATCCCGATAGGTTTCGGCCAGCGCGCCTGGAAGCACGCTGGCGGGATACCACAGGTCGACGCTCAGCGTACGATCATGACGCGGCGCCGTGCCAAGTGCGCTATCGAACCGGAGCACATCCGCCGCGTTGCGGTCGATGAGCGTGATGGTGCGCACGCCGACTGCGAACTTACCGGGGCGCGCGAGCTCAGGCGCGTCGATCGAAGTGCGATTCGGCACCAGCTCTGCGCTGCTGGCCAGAGCCGAGGTCAACGCCAGCAGCAGTGCGCTGCTGATTTGCAGAAGTTTCGTGTTCACCGCAGCCCCCTGGTGGCAAGCCGCGCCGTTAGCGGCGCGGAGCAGGGCTGCATCTTAGCGGGCTTAGGGGTTCGCCGCCTGTTGGGCGGGCTCGGCACGCAGATTACGCATCGATTCATCGGCAAAGAAGCGCCGCATCATCATCGCCTGCTGCAGGCGGCCCTTGCGCACATAGACCTGATGCAGCAGATCCTTGATGACTTCCAGCAGCACACCCGCCAGCTGGCCGTCGATCGTCGGTATGCTCGGGTGCGGATCATTGTCGGTGCCGAAGATTACCCGCTTCACATCGATGAAGGTCGGCGCGTCGATGTCCGCCATGGCGCGTACGTCGTTGAGCTGATCGAAGACCTTGAGTTTGCCGGCTTCGCCGAGGTCGGCAAAAGCCGTCTGCATGGTGCGCCGGCACAGGCTCGCAAAGGCGTTGTAGTGGGCGTTGGAGAAGCAGGCGAGCGCCTCGCGGAACAGCGTCTCGACTTCCTCGGGCAGATAGGTGTAGCTGAATTTCTCCCGCGGCCGCTCGATCTCCGCATATTGCGAGCCGAGCTCCACGCGATTGTTGCCATACATGCGCACCGGAAAGCGCAGGAACACGGGCGCGTTGCACGAATCGCAGCGAAACACCGTGCCGACGTGCCGGGGCCGGTGGGTGACCAGCTCATCGAAGCTCGGTATGGCGATGGGTGTAATGTGCGAGAGCACCTGGCAGTGCGGGCAGGTGAGTGCGAGATTGGCCTCTTGCTCGTGGTGCAGCCGGCCGGAAGCATCGATATAGCTCGACATAGGCGCCTTGGTGCCGCGCGGTCCTTAGGTCCCCTGAACGCCGCTGCGGTCGCGCTCAGTGTAGCCGAATCACTGGGCCGCGCCAGTAGGGGATTTCCCTGTAGGTTCGGGGGGTTACATAATCTCGCTGAGGCAGAATCTCACCCGCGGGGCCCTAGCCGGTTAGCCGCTTGTACTTCACCCGATGCGGTTGCGTGGCCTCGTCACCGCGACGCCGGCGCAGATCCTCCACGTAGTCCTGGTAGTTGCCTTCGAACCAGATCACCTCGGAGTTGCCTTCAAAGGCCAGGATGTGAGTGGCGATGCGATCCAGGAACCAGCGATCGTGTGAGATAACGACTGCGCAGCCCGGAAAACTCAGCAGCGCATCTTCAAGGGCGCGCAGGGTCTCGACATCCAGATCGTTGGTGGGCTCATCCAGCAGCAGGACATTGCCACCCTGCCTGAGCACCTTGGCCAGGTGCACGCGGTTGCGTTCACCACCCGAGAGCTCGCCGATCAGTTGTTGCTGCTGCGCACCCCTGAAATTGAAGCGACCCACATAGGCGCGCGAGGGCGTCTCGTAGTTATCGACCTTGATGATGTCGAGGCCGCCAGAGATTTCCGCCCAGACGCTCTTCCTGTCATCCAGTGTCTGGCGCGACTGATCGACGTAGGCCA
>JBAVRE010000266.1:0-7101 GCA_049694695.1 Steroidobacteraceae bacterium
GGTGTCGGCCGTCATTTCGTTACGTGCTGCCAGCTTGGCGTAGGCGGCACTGGCGGCGCCGAAGTTGCGCTTGGCGCGCGCCGCGCTGGCCTCGGCCACCAGTTGCGTGGCCGCGGCCGACAGCGGCGCTGCCAGCGGTGCCGCCCTCGGCAGCGTGGCACCGGTCGGCTGACCCGTACCGGCGCCGGGCGGCAGACGCTTCTGGCGCGCCAGCGCGGCAGCGTCGGCGCGCCCCAGAAAGTCGTAAGATTTGGCCAGCAGATCCCAATCGCCGTCATTGCCTTTGCCAGATGCCAGGCGCTTTTCGAGCCCGGTCACGGCACTATCCATGGAACTTGCGGTTTTACCCGAAGTTGCTACGGTGGCGGGTGTACCGCTGCTCACCACAGTTGCTGCTGCTATGCTCGAATCCTTCTCGTTCAGCTGCGCGCTGCCCAGGCGCAGGTATAGGGCCAGGGCGGCAACGACTGCTACCGCGCCCGCCACAGGAACCCAGCGCGGCAGGGCAGCAAATAGCTGCGCGCGCGGTCGACCAGCAAGCCACGGATAGATGACAAAGAGCGTCGCGACGGTCGCGAGCACTCCGGCGAAGAACCAGAATATCTGGCTTAAATTCATGATGTTAAAGAATCCTTAAGGGTCGGTACTTTTACTGTCATGGATTGTAAAGCCTTTCCGGGTGGCGCAATCATGTCGCAAGTGCGTGACAGTTCACGGATTGGCGACATCTTGACACGTGCGCAGGCTCACGGAAGCTACACCACTATGTGTATTACTGTGCGCCCTGTTTGCAGTCGGTAAGGAGACCGCGCCCCGAAATTTATGGATACGAGTCTCTTGGCAGTCTATGCAGCGCCCCTGCTGCTCACCATGTTCTGGTATCTGCGCCGGCATGTCCGCGTGGAGCGGCACAGCCGTGCCGTGCATCATGAGGCCAAGGAAGCCGGCCTGGTCGAGCCTGCATCGATACACCCGGTCATCGATCCGGTGCGCTGCCTGGGATGCGGGGCCTGCGTGCGCGCCTGCCCTGAAGAGCCGGAGCACCACGTGCTGGGCATCATCGACGGTAAAGCGCAACTGGTCGGCCCCACCGATTGCATCGGTCACGGCGCCTGCAAGGCTGCCTGCCCGGTCGATGCGATTTCACTCGTGTTCGGCACCGCAACGCGCGGCCTCGATCTGCCGGTGCTCAATGCCCTGTTCGAATCCAATGTCCCGGGCCTGTACATCGCTGGCGAACTGGGTGGCATGGGGCTGATCCGCAATGCCCTGAACCAGGGCCAACAGGCCATTGAGTCAATTGCTAAAGCGAACCGGCGTGCGCCCGGCAAGCGCCTGGACGTATTGATCGTCGGTGCCGGCCCTGCGGGCATGGCGGCAGCGCTCACTGCCAAGGCCATGAACCTGACCTACCGCTGCGTCGAGCAGGAGTCGCTCGGCGGTTGCGTCTACAAATACCCGCGCGGCAAGCTGGTGATGACTGCGCCGGTGGAATTGCCGCTGGAAGGCAAGCTGTTTTTCCGCCAGACGTCCAAGGAACATCTGCTGGGCGTGTGGACCGAAATCATGCAGAAGCACCAGCTGCGCATTCAATGCAATGAACGGGTCGAGAATATCGAGCAGGATGGTGACGGTTTCATCGTGCGCACTTCGAAGGCCGCGTATCGCGCCTCGACCGTGCTGCTGGCCATCGGCCGGCGCGGCACACCGCGCAAGCTGTCAGTACCGGGCGAGGAATTGCCAAAAGTGGTCTATCGGCTGATTGACCCGGACCAGTACATCGGCCAGAGCGTGCTGGTGGTGGGCGGCGGCGACAGCGCGCTGGAAGCGGCGGCCAGTATCGCCGAGGTGCAGGGCACTCAGGTCACGCTTTCTTATCGCGGCGATGCCTTTGGGCGCGCCAAGCCGAAAAATCGTCAGCGCGTGGCGCAGGCGGCAGATCGTGGCAATCTGAAACTGATGCTCTCGTCGAGCGTCAGCCGGATTCATCCGGACCTGGTGGTGCTCGAACAGGGCGGCAAGCAGCACGAGATTCCCAACGGTGCGGTGATCGTCAGCGCCGGTGGCGTGCTGCCCAACGAATTCCTCAACAAAGTCGGCATTCGCGTCGAAACCAAGTACGGCACCGCATGATCATGCGACGCGGGCGCACGACGCTCCTGCTCTCCGGGCTGGCGCTACTGGCGGTGCTGATCCCGGGGGGCCTCACTCAGGCGGCGAGCAGCAAGGCTGATCCCCTGGAGAGTGCGCGTGTGGCACTGCGCACGCGTGACTACCCGACGGCGCTCGCGCGCCTGCAACTGGCTGCGAACGGCGGCAATGCCGAGGCGCAGCTGCTGTTGGGGCTCGTTAGCCTCAATGGCGTCGGCACACCGATCGACTCCCCGCAGGCTGAAGCCTGGCTGCGCAAGAGCGCCGCGCAAAATAATGCCACCGCGGCTTACGTGCTGGCGGCGTTGCTCGCGCGTCGCTCGGATGCGCCGACTGGCGAAGCCGCCGCCATGCTGCAGCGGGCGGCGACGCTGGGTTATCCGGCCGCTATTGAAGATGTGCGCCTGGGACGCAAGCCGCTCAGCCCCGAGTGGGTGGGCCTGGCGGAGGCCGCGCTACGCCGTGACCTGGCCTTCACCAGCGCGCGGCATGGCGACGTGGCGACGCTCACCGTGCTGGGCAACGAGCTCAAGACCCTGCGCGACGACTTCGGCTCTGGCCTGCTGGCTGCAGCGGCGGCGGCCGGATCACTGGATGCTGCGCAATTTCTGATCGAGCGTGGCTGCGATACCGGGCTGGCCGACAGTTTCGGGGTCACGCCATTGATGTTGGCCGCACAGCTTGAACACACGGATCTGGCCCAGCTGCTGCTGACGCACGGCGCCGCGGTGGGCGCCGCGGACGCCGCCCATCGCACCGCTCTTTTTTATGCCGCGCGCGCTGATCGCGCCGCCAACGTGGCGCTGCTCGCCAGCGCCGGCGCGCGGCTTGACGCGGCTGACAGCCGCGACTACACCGCACTCGACGCGGCCCTGGCGCTCGGCGCGGATGCCGCTGCCGCCCAGCTGCGCGCGCTCGGCGCCAAGACCATGGTTACACACGCCAGCCGCGGTGGCCGCGCCGGTAAATTTGATGCCGCGCGCCCCGGTGACATCTATAAGGGTTGGGCGACCCTGGCCCTCGCGGTAGCGCGCAACGATACCGATTCGGCCCAGAAACTTCTGGCGGGCGGCGCCGATGTCAACGCCCGCACCACGCAGGGAGATACCCTGCTGCACGTCGCACTGCATGCTGGCGCCGACGAGATACTGAAGTTGTTGATGGGCGCACATGCCAATGCGCGCCAGGCCGACCGGCGCGGCCGCACCGTACTGGTACTCGCGGCCACCAACGGCCGCAGTGGCGCCGTCGATGCATTGCTCAATGCCGGCGTCGACGCCAACACGCGTGCCGGTGATGAGAGCACGCCGCTGCTGGCGGCCGTGCAGGCGGGGCGCTCGGAAATTGTCCAGCAACTGCTCAATGCCGGCGCCCAGGTGGACGCCGCCGATGCGCACGGTGAGACTCCGTTGATGGTCGCCGCCACCACGGCCAACGCGCCGATCGTTCGTCTGCTATTGGCACGCAATGCCTCGCCGCGTGCCACTGACCAGCACGGCGAGACAGCGCTGTGGCGCGCGGCGCGTGCCGGCGCCGCCGATATCACACAGCTGCTCCTGGCGGCTGGCGCCGAGGTAGACGCCGCTGATAACGATGGGCGCACCGCACTGATGACGGCCGCGGCGGCCGGCTACGACAAGGTCGTGAGCCTGCTGCTCGATGCGCGCGCGCACCTCGATGCACGCGCTGCCAGCGGCGATACTCCATTGCTGCTGGCGGCTGCGCATGGGCAGGATGGCATCGTGCAGTTGCTGCTGCGGCGCAAAGCCGCCGTCGATCTGCAGAACCATGATGGCGATACCGCCTTGCTGGCCGCCAGCCGCGCCGGCAGTACGGCCGCGGCGCGGGCACTGCGCGCCGCCGGGGCCAGCACCTCGTTGCGTAACGGCAAACACGCCACGGCTGCGGATGTGGCCCGCGATCGCGGCTTCACGGGGCTGGCCAGCGAGCTGGCAGGGAAAAGCTGAAGCCCAGGGGCCAGGCCAGCCAGCCTCAATCGTCCTGCACCGCCTGCCCCGGGAATAATTCCTCGACGAAGCCGAATTTACTCAGGTCACGAATGCGCGTCGGATAGAGCACGCCATGCAGGTGATCGACCTCGTGCTGCACCACGCGGGCGTGGAAACCTTCCACTTTGCGATCCACAGGAGCGCCAAACTGGTCCACGCCACGGTAGCGCAGCCGCCGGTAGCGTGGCACCCAGCCGCGCATGCCCGGCACCGACAGGCAGCCTTCCCAGTCTTCATCCTTGCCGCCCCAGCGGGCCTTAAGCACCGGGTTGATCAGCACCGTGTAAGGCACGGCCCCCGCATCCGGGTACCTGGGGCTGATGCCGCCACCAAAGATCACCAGGCGCAGCGGCACGCCGATCTGCGGTGCCGCCAGCCCGGCGCCCTTGGCCGCGCGCATGGTGTCTTCCATGTCGGCAATGAGCGAGTGCAAGACCGCGGTATTGAACTCCAGCACCGGCGTGCTGGTCGCCAGCAGGCGCGGATCGCCCATGCGCAGAATCGTTCGTATGGCCATGGGGCTATCATAGCCGCCCGATTCCCTCAATCCGGAAACGAAACTTGGCAAGGACGGTCAGAGCCTCTTACCATGCGCAGGCTGGTTCGCGCGAATCCACCACCCCAGAGGACTGATTCATGAAATTCCTGCTGCCCCTGTCACTGCTCACCGCTCTGATCGCGGCCCCGGCTTTTGCCGCCTGCCCCGCACCAACCAACGGCGTCGTGGTGCCAGACGGCGCCAATGCTTCCAAGGATGAGATGATTGCGGCGCAGCACGCGGTCAAGGACTACAACGCGGCCGTGAAGGACTACATCGACTGCCTGGGCAAGGAGATGGATGCCAAGCTGGCCGCCGGTGGCGACAAGATGACCGACACCGACCGCAAGAAGATCAGCAGTGAATACGGTGCGCTACAGAACACCGTGGTCGACGAAGTGCAGAAAGTCGCCGATAAGTTCAACGTGGAACTGCGCGCCTGGAAGGCCAAGAACGCTCCGCCGCCAGCGCCCGCACAGTAACGTCGCATAGGGTTGGCAGCGCGGGCGCCTACAACTGCGCGCCAGCCGCATAGGTGTTGCAGTTGTCGATCCTGCCGCTCTCAAAGCCGCGCTCGAACCAGCGCTGACGCTGCTCGGCACTGCCGTGGGTAAAGGTCTCGGGCACCACGCGCCCCTGCATGCGCCGCTGCAGCGTGTCGTCGCCCACGGACGCCGCCGCCTGCAGGGCCTGCTGCAATTCGCCCGGTTCGATGACGCGTTGATCGAGCATGGCCCAGACTCCGGCCAGGCAGTCGGCCTGCAGTTCGACCGCCACCTGGATGCCATTGGCGCCCTCGCCGCCGCCCGATCGCGCACGTAGCCGATCCACTTTTTCGGTAATGCCCAGCAGGGTCTGGATGTGGTGGCCTACTTCATGTGCGATGACGTAGGCGCGCGCGAACTGCCCTGGCGCCCCAAACTCCGTGGCCAACTGGTTGAAGAAATCGAGATCGAGATAGAGTTTCTGGTCGCCCGGGCAATAGAACGGGCCGGCAGCGGCACTGGCAGTACCGCAGGCCGAGGCCACCTCGGCGCTGAACAGCACCATGGTCGGCGGCGTGTAACGCTGGCCGGTAGCGGCAAAATACCTGCCCCAGACGTCTTCGGTTTCGCCGAGCACCGCTGCCGCGAAGTCGCCCTGCGCGTCGGCAGGCTTGCCCACTACGGCAGGCTGCTGCGGCGCCGGCGCCGCAAGCTGACCGTCGCCCACCAGCCCCAGCAGTGTGGCGGGGCTGACACCCAGGAAATAGCCGGCAATCAGCAACACAATGGTGCCGACCCCCAGCCCGGCTCCGGTGCGCCCCACTTTCATGCCGCGGCGGTCTTCGACGTTGTCGCTGCGGCGCATGTCTTCCATACGCATCGTTGCTGCTCCTGGTTTACCCTGGATCTGGCGCTGCGGGCTGCGGCCTAATGTATGTCGCCACCCGGCTCGAGCCCCCTGGTATACAGCACCTTGCCATCGGGCCTGACGATTATTGCCTCGACATCGCCCAGGCGCTCGTAGATTTTCAGGGCCGCCTCGGCGCCCAGTACAAACGCGGTCTTCGACAGGCCATCGCTGCGCGTGGCGCTGGCCGCCAGAATAGTCGCACTGCGCACCTGGCTGGCCGAGTGCCCGGTGTGTGGATCGATGATGTGATGGTAGCGTGTGCCATTCTCATCAAAATAGCGCTCGTAGTCGCCGGAGGTGGAAATGGCGGTATCCACCAGCGGCAGACGCGCAATGATCTCTTCCCTGCGATCGGGATGGCGGATGCCGACGATCCATGGCTTGCCGAAACGATCGCCGATGATGCGGCTGTCACCGCCCGCCTGCACCAGCGCATGCCTGATGCCACGCTGCTGCAGGATGCCGATACCGCGATCGACCGCATAGCCCTTGGCGATGCCACCCAGATCGATGCGCACACCGGGCTGCGAATAGCGCACCGTGCCCGCTTTGCGATCGAGCAGCACGTGATGGTAGTTGACGGCCGGCAGCGCGCTCTCGATCTGCTGCTCGCTGGGGCGCGTGTGGGCGCGAAAATCGTACATGAAACCGACACTGGCGTAGGTAATGTCGAAAGCGCCATCGGTGAGGCGCGAATAGTCGAGCGCCGTGCTCAGCAGGTCGAACAGTTCGCGACTGATCTTCACCGGTCGCCTGGCGGCGTTGGCGTTGAGTTGCGAGAGCTCACTCGCGGGTTTGTAGGTGCTCATGGCGAAGTCGATGCGCTTCATTTCCGCCATCACCGCGTCGATGGCGCGCTCGCCAGCAGCGTGATTCTCCGACCACAGCTCGACGACAATACGGGTACCCATCGTGCCATCGACGGTGCGCGCGAGCCACTCGGCGCGTGCCGGCGCGCCGGCCAGTGCGCCCAGGGCCAGCGCCAGCAGCGCGCCTCGGCTGCTGCAT
>JBAVRE010000267.1:0-1810 GCA_049694695.1 Steroidobacteraceae bacterium
CGTATAGGCTGAGGCGCCGGCGTCACTGAGTATGAAGAATCCCTGGCCACTGAGCGCCAGGTCCAGGCTGTTGTTGGTAGCTTCGATATTGCCCTGGGTAAACTGCCGCGAAACGTCGGCAATCTTCACGCCCGCGCCAGCCTGCGCTTTGCTGACACCCTGCGCCGAAACTGCGAACAGCTCGGAAAATTCGGAGCGCGACTGCTTGAAGCCGGTGGTGCTCGAATTGGCAATATTGTTGGCGGTGACGTTCAAGTCCGCTTGCGCCGCGCTGATGCCGCTTAGGGCGATACCGAATGACATGGTTGGACTCCTGCTAAGGGTTCAGATGATCTGCTGTACTTTGCTGAGCGCGACCGCGCCCAGCTCGGGAGTATTGAGCGTGAGAGTGGCACCGGCCTTGTCAAGGCTGACGCTGCTCACGCGCGCGGCCACCGCTGTCTCCAGCGACTGGCTGGTGCCGCCGACGTTGCCAATCGCGGCAATGGCATAGTTACCGCTGGCCGCCTGACCGCCGCCATCCGTGCTGCCATCCCAGGCGAAGCCCTGCTGGCCGCTGGCCGCAGCCACGGCGATGTGCCGCACCACCTGGCCAGCGCTGTCGGTGATCGTCACGGTCACGGTGCTGGCACCAGTCGGCACCTTGACGGCGCCAACCAGAGGCCGCTGCGCGTTGTAGTGCGCCGAACTGGCCGGCGCGATGATCTCATGCCCTACCATGGTTGCCCCGGAGAGCGCCTGCGAGGAGCGCAGCGAATCGGAGAGCGCGCCGAGCGTTACATTCATCGATTGCACGCCCGAGACGGTACCGAACTGCGCCAGCTGCGCCACCATCTCGGTGCCATCCATTGGCTTGAACGGGTCCTGATTCTTCAGCTGCGTGGTCATCAGCGTCAGGAAATCACCGATTCCCAGGGTACTGGCGCTCTTGCGCGTGCCCGCCGCTGGCGTGCCAGCCGTGCCCGGGTTCGGTGTGATCGGATTGGTAGTACTCATCGCAATATTCTCCAGGTGGCGGCGCCTCAGCCCTGTCCGAGCTTGAGGGTTGCCAGCATCATGCTGCGGGCGGTGTTCATGACCTCGACGTTGTTCTGATAGGAACGCGAAGCCGAAATCATGTCGACCATCTCCTCGACGGTGTTGACGTTGGGTGCGTAGACATAGCCATCGCCATCGGCCAGCGGACTGGCCGGATCGTAACGGCGCTCCGGCGCCGCCTGGCTCTCGACGATGCCGCGTACTTCGACGCTGGCGCCGGTGGGATCGCTGGCCGGCGCCGCAGTGGCCTGAAACACCGGATGGCGCGCACGGTAGGCACCAGCAGCGCTGCCACTGATGCTGTCGGCATTGGCAAGATTGCTGGCGACCGTATTGAGGCGCACCGACTGCGCGCTCATGCCGGCCCCGGCAATATCGAAAATTCTGAAACTGGACATGGCTGGTGCTCGCTTCTATTGGCCGGTAATAGCGGTCATCAAAGAGCGCAGGCGGCTGTTGAGCATCGTCAGTGTCGCCTGGTAACGCACGGCGTTTTCCGCGAACGCTGCCTGCTCGAGTTGCGGATCCACGGTGTTGCCATCCAGCGCCGGAGCCAGCGGCACGCGGTAGAGCAGAGTCGGGTCACTGTCGCTGGCGCTGGCGGCGGCCGGCTGATGCGTGCCCTGCGTCAGTCGCAAGGGCAGGCTGCCGCCGCGCGGCTCTTTGGCACTGGCCAACGCCGCCTTGAAATCCACATCGCGTGCCTTGAAATTCGGCGTGTCCGAATTGGCCAGATTCGCAGCCAGCAGTTGCGAGCGGCGTGACTCAATGC
>JBAVRE010000268.1:0-3607 GCA_049694695.1 Steroidobacteraceae bacterium
GCCCAGAACAGTGAAGTGGAAGTACTTCGACCCGACAAAGCGCATTACTGCCAAATCAGCTGTTACAGTCCACTAGGTGTGGCTGTTCGTGCGCCGATGGCAATGCCTTTCATTTACTGGCTGAAATCGGCGCGGAATGATTGAGTCTCTGCGCATCAGGCACAACGCCGCGACGTCGCAAGTCTTCGAGTTCCTTGCGCTGCCCATCGACATAGCGTTGCACGTCGTTCGCGATGGCTTGAAATCGCCGGTCACCGTGCATGGGCTGCCACACGGGATCGTATTTGAGTACGTACCACCACCACCCGTAATCCCCAGCGCGGAAATCGTTCGCCAGGGTGTCGAGCGCCTCATCTGTGCGACCATCCAGCACAAGAGCTTCAGCGAGACCGTGCGAACCGACCGCATATTTCGCGCCGTTTGCGTTGAGCCATGACACGGCAGCGCGCCGCAGACCTTGGGCGGCGGATGCGTGGCCTTGCGCGTCCAGTAGCTGCGAGAGCATGATGGCTGTCTCGATATTGCACACGCCCAGATGCGCTGCTAGATCGCCTTCGTAGTAGGGGGTCGCCTTGATGAACGCAATCGCCCGGCTGAGCTCACCGGTTGTTAGCGCGTAGTCGCGCACTGCCCTGTTCGCTGGTCCACTGTCACAATCGTCGCCCGATCCTGACTCGTAGGCAGCACGCCCTGCCGCACGCCAGTCACCCGCATATATGAACATGGACGGGTCGTGCGCGTCTTTCGGCAGTGCAGCGACTACCGCGCGCGCCGCTTGCTCGTCGCCGAGATCCAGGTACACGCCCATCGCCAGTCTGCGCGGCTCGGGATTGCGCGGGTCGAGCGTGATTGCGTGCTCCAGAATATGTACCGCGTCGGCCAGCCTGCCGTGGAACGCCCAACGATACTTGGCAACCTGGAATAGCGCAGGAACGAAGTCCGGATCGAGCTCCAGCACGGACTGCATCTTTTGCTCGAGCGCGGCTGCGCCGACTTCGTCGAGGCTACCCGTGGCAACGTCGAAGTGGGCACCCGGCGACATCGGATCGATTTGCAGTGCGCGCTGCAAGATGCGCTTGGCTTCTGCGCGCTGCGCCGGGTAATCTCCGCTGTCCCCGCCCGCCTGCACCCACCCAAAGTCATCAGGGTCCAGGAATTCGGCGTAGGCCGTAAGGCCGCGGCCGTTGCTGGGATCGAGCGCGATGCCCCGGCGAAAGTCGGCGTTGCGCGACTCGAACGGCGCATGCGCCCACATGGCCCGGGCGAAGTAGGCGGCGCCCGATTTGGGATCGATCGTCAAAGCCCGATCGATCAACGGCCGGAAGCGTTGCCGGACCGGCGCCAGATCCTCATGGCGCAAATGAGCCGCCTGCAGTCGCGATTCGTAGAGTGAGGCGTAGGCCGCCGCGAAATTCGGATCCAGGGCGATGGCCTTCTCAAAATAGGGAGCCGCGGACTCCGATTCAGCTACCGAGAACCGGCCGAGCAGGCTGCGGCCCCGCAAGTACGCGAGGTAAGCTTCCAAATTCGCGCTGCGGACACCGGCTGGGGGTTTTGGTTCAAGCTTCCCGAGGCGCCCTGACAGCGCACCGGCGATGTGGTCGGCAATCTCGTCCTCGACATTGAAGATGTCGTGCAAACCCCGATCAAAATGGGCCGACCAAAGCAGGGTCCCCGCGGACGAATCTACCAGTTGCGCTGTCACCCGCAACCGATCTCCCTCGCGCTGCACGCTGCCACCGATCAGATATCCCGAATTGAGACGTCGACCGATCTCACGCGAATCGATCTTGTTGGTTGAAAGTGCGAATGAGGAAGTGCGCGCGATGACCGACAATCCTTCGATTTGCGACAGGCGGTTGAGAATCATCTCTGGTAATCCCTGCGCCAGATAGGCGTCCGCGGGATCGGCGCTGATATTGTCGAACGGCAGGACGGCCACTGTGCGTGCGCGCGCGCCGATTGCCGCTGTGTCGCCTAACGAATTCTGAGAAATCGATTGAGCGTCCGCGACGCGAGATTTATTTACCGTACGCACACCTATGGCGATTGCGATAATTGCCGCCAATAGGACTGACGACACGAGCCACCAGATCCGGCGCGGCCTCGTGGCGACTTCTTGAGGCTCGGTCGTTACCGTGTTTCCTGTCGGCAACTCATCAGGTTGCGTGACAGCCACCGCCGCGGATAACGCATCCCCGACCGGCTGTGCCGGACTATGGGCGGCAGACACGGCCGCAGCCAGCCGGTAACCGCGACTTCGCACCCCGGCGATGTAGTGCGGATCTTGTGTGTCGTCTCCCAGCGCCTCGCGCAACAAGTTGACCCGCTTGGTCACGGTCTCCGGGCTAACGATCAGGCCGGGCCAGACGCGTGCCATGAGCAAGTCGTTGCTGAGGACGTTGGGCGCGACTCGAATCAGTGCCACCAGCAGCTGAAACGACAGATTAGGCAGGTTGATTTCGATGCTCGCACGCGTGACGCGCTGCTGCCCGACATCGACGCGCAGGTCGCCGACGAGATACACCTCGCTGTCAATGCCGTGCATGTCGTTCGGCATGCGGGGTCATTCCTTGGCAAGCAGCCAGTGCCTGTTATACCCGGAAGGGCGGCTATCGGGCAGGCATTCTTGCCGGGTGGACGGCAAGCGGGAGCTATACTTTGACCACCCTGATGATGCGCTTCAGGGCACCGAAGTCGGACGGGTTGCGCGTATAAAGCGGCAAACCATTCGCCGCAGCCGTCGAGGCGATGAGCAGGTCCGCGAGCCGCGCGCGGCTTGATTGTCCGGCGGCTCGCGCCGCAGCGAACATGCGGCCGTACATGCGCGCCGATTCCGCATCAAAGGGCAACGGATCCCAGGTTGCGGTCGCCCACTGCAAGCGATCCTGGCGCCGGGCACGTTCATCCTTGCTCTCGGTTGCATGCGGACCTGCAGCGAGCTCAGCCAGCGTGATTGCAGTAATTGCGGATTCATCGGGAAGCAGGCCAGCATCAATCCAGTCGTGATCGATCACGACCGATGTGTCCAGAACGCCTTGCGTGGCTTCAGCCATCAGTGTGCGGATCAACTACGGCATCGAGATCTGCACGGAATTGAGCGGCATCGATCCGCGCGGCTCGTCCAGCGGCATCGGCGATGGCGGCGCGCGGTACAAAGCGACGTCGCCGAATGGGTCGCAGTTCTCCGACCGGTGTGCCGTTTCGGCTAACGATAATCGTCCGCCCGGCTTCGACCTCACGAAGTACTGCGCCGGACTGGTTACGAAGCTCCCGCTGGGTGATGGTACGGTTTTTCATACGTGAAAGCGTAGCACCTGTAGCACACCGTAGCAAGGGCGCCGGTCAACGCCCTCACGCCTGTTGGACCGATGCCGCCTTGTGGGGACGTCGGATAAAGCGCAACCGCCGGGGCATTTGATGTGAATCCAGCGCTAACCTCTGGTGGTACTTTTTGGTGGCACATCAATGCGTGCCCAGAAATGAAGCCGCGAATTCAATAGCTTGCGGATTGATATGGATCCCTCTCTCGCCAATTTGTCGTTGAAAATAAATTAGTTACAAGATATTGCGCTGAGATTCGAGTGATTTCGGAGAGTCGAGAAAT
>JBAVRE010000269.1:0-1967 GCA_049694695.1 Steroidobacteraceae bacterium
GTGCCGCACCTGCGCCTGATCGCGCTGGCGCTGATCGCGCTGGCGGTCGCGGCCGCCGCGACCCTGGTGTTGCCCGTGGCCGCACGGCAGATGATCGATCACGGCTTCGACGCCAGTTCATCGGCCCACATCGGTCGCTATTTCCTCGGGTTCCTGGCCGTGACAGTGGTCATGGGCGTGGCCTCGGCGTCACGCTACTACCTGGTCACCTGGATCGGCGAGCGCGTCGTGGCGGATGTGCGCAATCGCGTCTTCGGTCACGTGTTATCGCTGTCGACGGAATTTTTCGAGCGCACCCGCACCGGCGAGCTGCTCTCGCGCCTGACCGGCGATACCACCCTGGTGCAGAGCGTTATCGGCTCGTCGGCCTCGTTCGCCATGCGCAGCGTGGTCACGTCCATAGGCGCACTGGTGATGATGGCCATCACCAGTCCGAAACTTACCGGGCTGACCTTCCTGAGCGTGCCGGTGGTGCTGGTCTCGATCATTCTGCTGGGCCGGCGCGTGCGCGGTTTATCGCGGGCCGCACAGGATCGCGTCGCCGAGACCTCGGCGCTGGCCAGCGAAGTGCTCAATGCCATGCCCACCGTACAGGCTTACACGCACGAGCCGGTCGATCGCGCCCGCTTCGACGCCGCCACCGAACAGGCTTTTGTCACCGGCATCCGCCGTACCCGCATCCGCGCCATGATGACGGCGCTGGTGATCATGCTGGTGGGCGCGTGCATCGTTGGCGTGCTGTGGGTCGGCGCCACCGACGTGCTGGCCAGGCGACTGACGACCGGCGAACTCATCCAGTTTCTGTTCTACGCCATTTTGCTGGCCAGCTCCGTGGGTGCACTCAGCGAATTGTGGGGCGAAGTGCAACGCGCCGCCGGCGCCACTGAGCGGCTCATGGAAATTCTCGCCACCGAAGCGCTGATTCGCGCGCCGGCGCATCCGCTGCCCCTGCCCAGCCCGGTGCGCGGTCAGCTCGATTTCCAGGCCGTGCGCTTCAGTTACCCGTCGCGACCGGAGCATACCGCGCTGCAGCAGTTCGATCTGCAGGTGCTGCCCGGCGAAGCGGTGGCCCTGGTCGGCCCTTCCGGGGCCGGTAAATCGACGGTGTTTCAGTTGCTGCTGCGTTGCTTCGATCCGGGCGCCGGCGCTATCCTGCTCGATGGCGTCAATATCGCCGCGCTCGATCCGGCCACACTGCGCGCGCAGATCTCGGTGGTCGCGCAGGATGCGGTGATCTTCTCCGGCACGATTGCCGACAACATCCGCTATGGCAGACCCGGGGCGGACGCCGCGGCAGTGAGCGCCGCGGCCACGGCCGCCGCAGCCGACGAATTCATCCGCCGCCTGCCACAGGGCTATGAGACGCTGGTGGGCGAGCGCGGCATTACGCTCTCCGGTGGTCAGCGCCAGCGCATTGCCATCGCGCGCGCCATGCTGCGCGATGCGCCCGTGCTGCTGCTCGATGAAGCGACCAGCGCGCTCGACGCCGAAAACGAACGGTTGGTGCAACTGGGCCTGGCCAACCTGATGGCCGGGCGCGGCGGACAGGCGCGCACCACCATCGTGATCGCCCATCGGCTGGCGACCATCCAGAAGCTCAAGCGCATCGTGGTCATGGACCAGGGTCGCATTGTCGCGCAGGGCAACCATGAGCAGCTCGTCAGGGACGACGGGCTGTACGCGCGCCTGGCGGCGCTGCAATTCTAGCCGCCTGGTTGTTGCCGGAGCGCATCTTGACAGCGACCGGCCGGCGCGCCGATTCTTCAGCCACCATGAACACCACCATCTGGATCGGTACACGCAAGGGCGCCTTTGCGCTGCGCTCGGACCAGCGCCGGCGCAACTGGCGATTGACCGGGCCGCAGTTCCTCGGTCACATCATTCACCACATCGTCCAGGATCCGCGCGAGCCGCGGCGACTGCTGATGGCAGCCAAGACCGGGCACCTGGGGCCGACGGTCTATACC
>JBAVRE010000270.1:0-21361 GCA_049694695.1 Steroidobacteraceae bacterium
TTGATATACAACGGCATGGAGGTGGGCGACACCGCGGAATCCGGGGCACCGGCGCTGTTTGAGAAGCTGCCGATTTTCTGGGGCATCGCCGAGCGCCGCCCGCAGTACCCGGAGTTTTTTCGCCAGATCATCGCCCTGCGCCACGCACATCCTGCCCTCACGGCCGGGGATCTGACCTGGGTGCACAACAGCGATGAGGCACACGTGCTCACCTTTACGCGCCGCAGCGCGACCGAAACGCTGCTGATCGCAGTCAATCTTTCCGCGCAGGCCTTTGTGGGCGTCGTCGAAGCGGGCGATGCGAGCTTTGCGGAGATCACGCCTGCTGTGGCGCCAGTGGCGACGCCCGGCATGATGCCGAAGCCCGTCAGTGGCCTGCCGGCGCTGTCGCTGGGCGCCTGGGAATATCGTGTGTTCCGGCAGCAACAAGCCCGTCCGGTTTCATGAATACGTATGCGGAAGCATTGGCAAAAGGCCGGCGGTAGCTGATATTGCGACTGCCGAATATATACAACACCCCTTCGGGGAGGGGTCATTGCAGCTCTCACGGGGAGACTGCGGTGTATAGACCAGCACATTCCAAGGAGACGCCTAGGTGAAGAGCTTCAAGACGGCCTATTGCACACAGCCGGCCATGCGCCGCTCACTGTTTTCCGTCAGCTCCACAGCCACGGGCTGTGCGGTGCTGCTGCTGGCCGCGGCGGGCGCCGCCGCAGCGGCTGATCAGCCTGCGCCCGCTGCGGCTGCAGCGGGTGATATTGAAGAAATCATCGTCACCGGCATTCGCGCCGCCATCGAGAGCGCAATTTCCGTCAAGAAGAAATCCGACACGATCGTCGAATCGATTTCGGCTGAAGACATTGGCAAGTTGCCCGACACGACCATCGCCGAGTCGCTGGCCCGCCTGCCGGGCGTGACCACGCAGCGCGACCGCGATGGCAATGCCACCAACGTCAGCATCCGCGGCCTCGGCCCGGACTTCAACGGCTACCTGCTCAATGGGCGCGAACAGACCAGCACCGGCGATAGTCGGGCCGTCGACCTGAGCGTGTACCCGGCGGAATTGATCGCTGGCGCCACGGTTTACAAGACCGGTGATGCCGGCCTGATGACCGCTGGCCTCGCCGGCACGATCGACAATCACCTGGTCGATCCGCTGGCATACAATCACATGGTCATTGCCGCTAATGCCGAGAAGACCAAGAACGGCGTCGGCTTGAAGAGCACTCCCGAAGGCAAGGGCAACCGCTACTCCCTGAGCTACATTGACCAGTTTGCAGACCGCAGGCTGGGCATTGCGCTGGGCTTCGTCCATTCGGAGAGTGATAGCAATTCGACTGACCGTGCCGGCAGCTGGGGTAACTCCCCGCCGGTGTACGATACCAATGGCGTGCAGGTGGCAAACGGTACCGGATTGCCTTCCATCAATGTTCCCTTCGCGGGTGGGCTTTCATTTGAGAGCGACAAGAAGAGTGACAAGCGTGATGGCGGAGCCCTGATCCTCAATTTCAAGCCCAATGATTCGTTCAGCAGCGAGCTTGACTACTATTACGCCAAGATCAAGACAGCCACCAAGAAGCAATTCGTCAAGCGCGCCTCGAATGGCGGCGATATCACCAACGCCACGGTAGCGGGCGGTGTGGTCGAGTCGGGCACTTTCACCATGTCTCCCTACAGCCTCATCGATTACAACGAAAATCTCTTCCAGAACGACACCATTCAGTCCGCGGGCTGGAAGAATTCCCTGGAGTTCAGCGATACCTGGAGCGGCTCGCTGGATCTGAGCCACAACAAGGCCGAGCGGATCGAGAGGGACATAGAGGCTTATGCCGGGATTGCAACTGGCGACACGCTGTCCTTTACCAATGGCGGCAGCCTCGAGACCGTGCAGTTTTCTGTGGGCAGCCCACTGAGCTACACGGATCCGAACCTGATCAAGGTTCACGACGTGTCGGGCTGGAGCGGTGTTAGCTATCCGCCTGGCGGCCCCTATGCCGGTCAGACAGTACCGCAGGCCGGTTATAACAAGGGCCCGACCGTTACCGACAAGCTCGACGCGGTCCGCCTGGACTTCAAGCACGAGCTGGGCAAAGCGGGCATGTTCCGCGACCTGGATTTCGGCCTGAACTACACCAAGCGCAGCAAAGAGCGCCTTACCGACGAGGGCCTGGTGGTCTCGGCCACCAACGGCGGCTACGATCCCATAGCGTTTCCCGCTAACTCCTACACTCAGAGTAACATTGGCGGCACGGGTTTGAACTTGTTGGCCTTCGACCCGCAGGCGGGCCTGTGGCCGGGCGCGGTGGTCCTGCGCAAGTTCAACGACGATATCCTTTCCAAGACCTGGACTGTAGAAGAAAAGGTCACCACGGCGTACGCAAGACTGAATATCGACACACAGTATGGCGATATTCCGGTGCGTGGCAATGTCGGCTTGCAGGTCGTCAACACCGATCAGTCTTCTAAAGGCTTTCGTGCCAACGTCAATTCCAGCGTAACACTGGATAACCCTGCCGGTACCCTTACATCTGACGGCGAGAAGTACACAGACGTCCTGCCGTCGCTGAACCTGACCGGTGACATGGGCAACGGCAAGCTGCTGCGCTTCGCAGCGGGCATCCAGCTCGCGCGGCCCAGTCTGACGGACATGCGCAATTCGCTGGCAGCCTCGTTGGACACCAACGCGTCAAATAGCAGTTTCGGCACAATTGTCGGATCGGCGGGCAATCCGCACCTGAAGCCCTTCAAGGCCGAGACCTACGACCTGTCATTTGAGAAATATTTCCAGACCAAGGCCTCCTTCAGTGTCGCCGTCTTCCTGAAAGAGCTGTATTCCTACGTCACCCCGGCAACCAACTACGGCGGCTACGATTTCTCCAAGATTGCGCCGCAGCTCGGTCTGGTGATTCCCCCGGCCGGGCCGCTCGGCACCTTCACACAGACGATCAATGGCAGTGGTGGCAACATCAAGGGCTTCGAGCTGGCGGGGTCGGTACCCTTCAGCTTGATGTCCGATTGGCTGGAGGGCTTCGGCATCACGGGAAGCTACTCCTCCACGTACAGTTCAGTGGAACTACCGAATCTGATCGGCCTCAATCCGTCGCAGCAGGTTCCGGTGGGCCTCGGCAAAATCCCGCTTCCGGGGCTGTCGCACATCAATGCAAAGGTAGTGTTCTACTACGAGCGGGCTGGCTTCAGCGCCTTCGTCGCCGACAATCATCGCTCTGAGTACATCGCCAGCGTCGCCAACAACCAGGTCGGCGGCTATCCGGCGCTGATTTACATCGAGCCGCAGACCTGGGTCTCGGCGCAGATCGGCTACGAGTTTCCGTCGGGCCCGCTTAAAGGCCTTGGATTGCGCCTCGAAGGCAACAACCTGAACAAGCCGATCTACAAGGAGCTCAAGGGCGATCACCTTACGAGCAATGCTAACAAGCCGACCGGTGCGACCTACGCCCTCAAGCTTATCTACAAATTCCAGTAACGCACCCGATAGCCCGCTTATACAGCGGATCAACCCTTGCCGCGCCCCGCGGCAAGGGTTTTTCTTTTGTGCCGATTAGTGCAAAGTAGGCCGATGCAAGCCAGTGGAACACTCGATGTCGTGATTGTCGGCGGTGGCACATCGGGTTGGATGACCGCGGCCGCCCTCGCCAAGGTGCTCAAGGGGCTCTACCGCATCACGCTGGTCGAGTCGGAAGAAATCGGCACCGTCGGTGTCGGCGAAGCGACCATTCCGATGATCGCGGTGTTCAACCGCATGCTGGAGATCAACGAAGACGAGTTCATCCGCGAGACCCAGGCCTCGTTCAAGCTGGGGATCGAGTTCGTCAACTGGGGTCGGCTGGGCGATCGCTACATTCACGGCTTTGGCGTCATTGGCCAGGATAACTGGACAGTCGACTTCCACCAGTACTGGCTGAAGCAGTACCTCGCCGGCAAGGCGCAAGAACTGGAGCATTACTCGATCAACACGATGGCGTGTCTGAGCGACAAATTCATGCGGCCCCGCATGGACATGCCCAAGTCACCGCTCTCGCAGATTGCCTACGCGTTCCACTTCGACGCTTCGCTGTATGCCCGCTACCTGCGCCGCTACAGCGAAGCGCGCGGCGTGCAGCGCGTCGAAGGGCGGATCGTCGACGTGGTACTGTGCGAGGGGGACGGCCACGTGTCAGCGGTAAAGCTGCAGTCGGGCGTGATGGTCGAGGGCGACCTGTTCATCGACTGCTCGGGTTTTCGGGCGTTGCTGATCGAGGGCGCAATGAAGTCGGGCTTTGAGGACTGGTCGCACTGGCTGCCCTGTGATCGGGCTATGGCGGTGCCCTGTGCTTCAACCCCAGATTTCCACCCCTACACGCGCTCGACTGCGCGCGAGGCTGGGTGGCAGTGGCGTATCCCGCTGCAACACCGCACTGGCAACGGCTATGTCTTCTCGAGCAAGTACCTCAGCGAGGACGAGGCGACGGCGGTGCTGCTCGGCAACCTCGACGGTAAAGCGCTGGCCGAGCCGCGACCGATCCGATTTGTCGCCGGGCGGCGCAAACAGGCCTGGATCAGGAACGTGGTGTCCATTGGTCTTGCCAGCGGGTTTCTCGAGCCCCTGGAATCGACCAGCATTCACCTGGTGCAGATGGGTATCTCGCACCTGCTGACTTTCTTCCCGGCCGCAGGTTTCGAGCCGGCGGAAGTGGCGCAATACAATAAAGTGATGCAGCAGGAATACGAGTGGGTTCGCGACTTTATCATCCTGCACTACAAGGCCACAGAGCGCACCGACACGCCGTTCTGGAACTACTGCCGCACGATGGCGGTTCCTCCCTCCCTGCAGCACCGGATGGATCTGTTCAAGTCGCACGGGCGCGTGTTCCGCGAAGGCATCGAACTGTTCGCGAAAGTGAGCTGGCTGCAGGTGATGCATGGCCAGCGCATTCGCCCGGCCTCGTACCACCCCTTGACAGACCTGCTGAGCGAAGCGGAAATTACCGCCTATCTCGATGAGGTCGCAGGCGTGATCGCGGCCTGTACCGAGGTCATGCCCACGCATGCCAGGTTCATTGCGGAGCACTGTGCCGCGGGCGCCATCCCGGCCGCCCGCAATTGATAGGAGCCACCATGCGAGCGATTTCTCCCCTGCCCATTATCACCGCCGCCCTTTTGGTCGCCGTAGGCGGTTGCGCTGCCGCGCCAGCGACGAGGGCGATGCTGACCTACAAGACCGTACCCGACGCAGCGGAGCTCTTCGAAGCTGGCAAGTCGCTGGGCCTGGCGCCGGTGACCCGCACCTATCAGAGTGATGGCAAATCGGGCACCATCCAGACGCCCGATGTGAAGGCCGTGTGGCCCAGTGGCGCCGAGACGACCTACTATACAATCCTGCCTGTGGGCTCGGATCTGGTCGCGACCCTCGAGCGTCCGGCCAACGCCCCGAAGCTGCAGGACGATCTCGATCACGCCCAGACCGTGGCAGCGACCAGGGCGCGCGAGGCCGAGCGCGTCAGGGCGCTGCAGAAGAGCGACATTGCGCGCGCCTCGGCGCGCTGCCAGGATCAGCAGTCTGGCCGCGGCCAGGCCGTGTCCGACGATTGCAAGTAGCCTGCGACTCAGCTCGCGACGCGTCTACAGGTGAAAAAGCCGTTGAGCGTGAGACGACCGGCGCGTGGATCCCTGCTGAGCAGGCGCGGCTCGCCAATGTCAGCGGAGTGAAACAGGCCGCCTTCGTAATAGATCATCCTGTTCCATGCTGCCGGCACGTTGGTGACGTGCTCGAAGTACGGATTGCCGCCGGACATATAGCCGGAGCGCAAGCCGTAACGGGCACTGAATTCGTCGGCTGTCATTATCTGGCTGTCGGCGATTATGCGGTCGGTCTGATCTGAGGACAGGCGTGGTCTGTAGAAACTCGTGCCACCGAGCGCCGGATTGCGGAACAGGTAAAGCACCATTGCGGCGAAGATTAGCCGGTCCGGTTCGGCAGCGACCCGGTCGCGGTGGCATTGCCATTGGACCGGATCGAGTTCGGCTGGCGGCACGGTCACCATCGACAGCCTGACGGTAACACTCAGCGTGCGCCGACCCTTGAGGCGGCTGCGCGCGTACTCGGCGAAATGCTCGCCTACGAGCTGCGCGATGGTCGCAGGCGCTGCGAGCACCAGCCCTGGATAGGGGTAATCGCGTGGCGGCTCGAAGGCCTGCGCAGCCGCCCAGCTGATCAGGGCCTCGGGATCGCTCAGTACGTCGTCGACGACAACGCAGACCTGCCCGCTGGTGATCTGGATGACACTGATCCGCGGCGCGGGATTGAAGAAACGACCGGTGACTTCCAGCTCCGCAGGCATGACGGCCATTCTAGAGCAGGCCTCAAGAGCCATTGACACAATCGGTCGAGCTGGCTTCCGCGCGCATACGTATGCAGCGGGTTGCCACGGTCCGCCACCCAGCCTAGGTTGTGAGGTATGAATATTTCAGATTCACCCACAGCGCCCAGGCCAGATCGTCTCACGGAATGGATTTCCCGGGGCTTCGTCTTCGTGGCGCTGGCCATGGCGCTACTCGGTTGCGGCGGTGGCTCGTCGTCGGCACCCGCGCCGGTCACGCCGTTGACTACAGTGACCATTCATTACCTGCGTGTAACGCCGGAGTACTCTGGCTGGGGACTGCATCTGTGGGGCGATGCGGTTGCCACCAGCGTGGCCACCCCGTGGACTGCGCCGCGTAACTACGATCGCATCCAGAACGGCGCGGCGGAATTCGACGTGCCGGTCGTCGATGCATCCCGGACACTGAACTTCATTGCGCACAATGGCGACCTCAAGAGCCCGCTGGCCGACCTTTCCATCGTACCGCGCAGCTTCGGGAGTTCGGTCTGGGCGGTGCAGGATTCCGTGGCCGGGTTCAATGGCACGCTGGGCGTACCCTACAACAGCGAAGCGGCGGCCCGCGCCGCGCTGGCGCAGCTCGGCAATCGCTCGGTAAGCCTCGATCTATCGCCGGTCGCGCCGGTGTCGACAGACAGCGGCTTGCCAGCCGATTGGAGCACGCACGCCAATTTTGTCGAGATCTACGTGCGCGGCTTTCAGGATTCCGATGGGGATGGCATCGGCGATCTGCGTGGGCTGACCTCGCAGCTCGACTACCTGCACGATGAGGGATTCACGGGACTCTGGCTGATGCCCATCACGCGCAGCGCCGACCATGACCACGGCTATGCAGTCGAAGACTACCGGGCCATCGAACCCGGCTACGGCACGATGGTCGATTTCGACCAATTGTTGGCGGCCGCCCACGCACGTGGCATGGCGGTGATTATTGACTATGTGATGAATCATTCGAGCAGCACCAACCCTCTGTTTCTCGATGCATCGACCGGCTCCGGCAATGGCAAGCGCGACTGGTACGTGTGGAACAGCTCGCACCCGGCAGGTTGGAACACCTTTGCCGGCGATCCCTGGCGCAACAATGGCAATGGCTGGTACTACGGCATTTTTTCGGCCCTCATGCCCGATTTCAACCTGCGCAATCCGGACGTCGTTGCTTTTCATAAGAACAACCTGCGCTTCTGGCTTAACAGGGGCGTGGACGGCTTTCGCTTTGACGCAGTGGGCGTATTGTTCGAAGACAACGCCGCCGTTTGGCAGGACGCGCCCGAGAATCATCCACTGTTGGCCGAGGTGGCGGCGCTCATCGCCAGCTACGGCAAGCGCTACATGGTGTGCGAAGCGCCGTCCAATCCGGCGGCCTATGCTGCGGGCAGTTCCTGCGGCCGCGCGTTTGGGTTTCAGGCGATTGCGCCGCTGTACGCCTCGGTGCTCGGCAATGCAGTCGACGCCAGATTGATCGGCTTTCTAAAGCAGCCAGCGGCGGATGCCATGCCTTTGCTATTGGGCAACCACGACAGCTTTGCTGGCCAGCGCGTGTGGACGCAGTTGGGCGGCAATCTTGAGCAGTATCGATTGCTCGCCGCGAGCTACCTGCTCACGGCGAGTACGCCATTCACCTATTACGGCGAGGAAATTGGCATGGCCGACGGCGGCAGTGGTCTGTCCGGCGATGCCGCACTGCGCACTCCTATGAGCTGGAGCAGTGACGCTGGCACCGCTGGCTTTACGACTGGTACGCCATTTCGCGCGCTCTCGGCCAACGCCGCGGTGAACAATGTTCAGTCTGAGCTGACGGACAGCAATTCATTGCTCTACAGCTATCGCCAGCTGCTGACGCTGCGCAGCGCCTATCCGCTCATCGGTGCTGGCACCCGGAGTGTGCAGTCTGCGGCCGGGGAGCCGACGCTGCGGTTGACACGCGAGAGTCCCACTGAATGCATTGCGATCGTCGTCAACTATAGTGCGAATAGTCAGCAGCCCAGCGTCAACACCAGCTGCCCAGGCGCCAGCTTTAGCGCCATCTATGGTGCGAGCGGCACGGTTGCTGCAGATGTCGGTGGCCTGCTGAGGGTGCCAGTGCCGGCGCGCAGCGCGGTGGCGTACCGTGCAGTGCACTGAATGCGAAAGATACGAGCCCTGCGGATGAACGATCCCAATGGCATCGCACTGCTAATCAGGCGCGAAACGGCGTCGCCTCATACGCCGGCACTGCGCCCGACTGCGATGCCACGTATGAGGCCAGCCGCGCCGCGCGCGCCAGGCTGGTCGGCGCATCGCTGCCGCCGAGCAGTTCGCACACCAGCATGGCGAGAAAGGCATCGCCGGCACCCACGGTGTCTGCAACCGTGGTCGGCACCGAGCCTTGCGCATACCATGCGCCGCGCCAATGCAGTCGCGAGCCGGCCGCGCCCAGCGTGACGCACAGCGCCTGCACGCCAAAACGCTGTGCGAGCGTTTGCCACAGTGCTTCCGGTGTTGCGGCGCCTCCGAACCATTCGGCGAACACCACGCATTCCTCTTCGTTGAGTTTTACCAGGCCAGCGTCACGCAGTCCCGCTTCGCACACGCTGCGCTCGATATGCGGGGCGCGCAGGTTCGGATCGAACACCCGCCAGCGCGCGGCGCGCGCCAGCTGTCCGATGGCCTCGCGCGAGCGCGGATCGCGCTGGCCGAGCGTGCCGAATACAAAGGCGTCGGCGGCGGCCGCAGCAGCCAGCGCCGCGGGTGTGGCCGTGAGTGCGTCCCAGGCGGCGGGCCGCGGAAATTCGTAGCTCGCTGCGCCCGCGGCATCGAGCGCGGCGCGGGCAATACCCGTGGGCAGGCGCGGATCGATCTGCAGCAGGCTCAGGTCGATGCCGTTGGCCCTGGCCTGATCGAGCGCGCGACGGCCGCGCTCGTCCTTGCCCAGCCGCGTCAGCAGCAGCGCGCGGGTACCAAGCCGCGCGCAGTGGCTGGCGACATTGAAGGGTGCGCCGCCGATGAACTCGCCGCGCGGCAACACGTCCCACAGGGTTTCGCCGGCGCAGAAAACTGTCGTGGCAGTCATGCTGATCCTGCGGCCCAGCCCTCAGGGCTGTGCCAGGCGCTCAAAGGCCTCGACGTAGCGCTGCACCTGGCGATTCCAGGAAAAATCCTGCGCCATGCCGTTTTGCACCAGGCGTCGCCAGGCGCCCTTTTGCTGGTACAGATCGAGTGCATGGCCGATGGCCCAGCTCACCGCCGCCTCGTTGTAGTCATTAAAGACGATGCCCGTGCCGGTGCCGGCCGTGGCATCGAAGTGCTGCACGGAATCGGCGAGGCCGCCGGTGCGGCGCACGATCGGCACCGTGCCATAGCGCAGGCTATACATCTGGTTCAGTCCGCAGGGTTCGTAGCGTGAGGGCATCAGGAACATATCGCTCGCGGCCTCGATCCAGTGCGCCAGTTCGTCGCTGTAGCCCTGCCTGAAATGGACACGTCCGGGATGCTGCTTCTGCAGCTGCGTGAAAAAGGCTTCGTATTGTGGCTCGCCCGTGCCCAGCACCACCAGGTTGAAATCGCGCGCCGCCAGCAGCGGGGGCAGGGCGGTGAACAGCAGATCGAGGCCCTTCTGAGTGGCGAGGCGACCGATCATGCCGATCAGCGGCCGTCGCTCGGCGCTCTGCAGCCCAAGGCGCGTGAGGAATTCCTCCTTGAGGCTCGCCTTCACGCCCAGCTGGCTGGCGCCGTAGTGGCGCGGCAAGTGGGTATCGACGCGCGGGTCCCACTCTTCATAGTCGACGCCGTTGAGTATGCCGAGCAGATCATTGCTACGGGCGCGCAGCGTGTCTTCGAGCCCGAGGCCGTATTCGGCGCCCTGGATTTCCCGCGCGTAGCTTGGGCTCACGGTGATGAGCAGATCGGCGTACAGCAGGCCGTGGCGCAGCATGTTGATGCGGCCAGCGCGCAGCTCCTCCTGATGCAGCAGTTCGATCCCGGCGCCGGCCAGCACTTCGCCGCCGGCGATCGCGCCCACCACGCCCTGATAGCCGATGTTGTGAATCGCCATGACGCTGCGGGTGCTGGCAAACAGCTTGTCCCAGCGGTAAATGGAGCGCAGCCAGAGTGGGCCCATGGCGGTGTGCCAGTCGTTGCAATGCAGGATCTGCGGCGCGAAACCCATGCGCTGGCAGGACAGAAAGGCGGCGTGCGTGAGCAGCAGAAAGCGGCGGTATTCATCGGCGTCCTGGGTATAGAGCGTCGCGCGCGCAAACATCGCCGGGCAGTCGATGAAGTACACGAACGCCTGGGTGCCGGGGACCCGGACGGTCTCCACCGAGAATTTGAAATCGTGGGCGCCAATGCGCACCGGCACGTCCTGCAGGAACTCGACCGGGTAGCGCTCCAGTCCCTCGCGCTTGATCGAACTATAGCCCGGGAGAAACAGGCGGATGTCGTGCCCGGCGGCGTGCAGATACTTGACCAGCGCGCCGCTGACGTCCGCCAGGCCCCCCGCTTTCGCAAACGGCGTCATCTCGGCGGAAATGCAGCAAATTCGCAGGGCCATGGATGGAAGTCTACTTCAGTGCAGCAACGATCAGGGCAAGGCGGCTATCATTTGCCCATGCGCCGCCTGGTGGTTGTCCTGTCGCTGGTATTGCTGCTCGCCCTGTCGCTGGGGGTGGGGTGGATCGCGGCCGACTGGCCGCACACCTGCCGCACCCTGAACCTGTGCGACGGGCAGGGCGTTCTGTAGCAAGTTTCGGGTGGGACTCCTGGAGCCGAGTCGCTAGCATCACGGCCATGTCAAACCTCTCCGCCCGCGACTTCGAGCGCATAGCACGCGCGATCGCCTATATCGATGAGCACTGGCGTGAACAACCGCGCCTCGAGGCCATCGCCAGGCAACTGCACCTCTCACCCTTTCACTTTGAAAGATTGTTTCAAAAGTGGGCCGGTATTACACCGAAAGCCTATATTCAGCACATTACTGGAACAGTTGCCAAGCAACAGCTGGCCCAGAAATCGTCCATTCTCGAGACTTCGCTGACGGTCGGGCTTTCCGGGCCCTCGCGTCTGCATGACCTGATCGTCAAGCTCGAGGCCATGACGCCGGCGGAAGCGGCCCGGGGTGGGGCGGGGGTGGAGATCGATTTTGGGGTAGTGCCGACACCCTTCGGATTGATGCTGGCGGGATCTACGGCACGCGGCGTGTGCCACCTGGCTTTTGTTGAGAGTGCGGCCGAAAGTGCCGCGCGCGCCGAGTTGCGGCACAGCTGGCCGGCCGCAAAACTGACCTGGAACCTGCCGGCCACCGAGGCCCTCGCCGCACAGATCTGGCCGGCGAGCCGGGCCCGCCCGATCAGGCTGTGGGTGCGCGGCACGGCATTTCAGCTGCAGGTCTGGCGCGCACTCCTGAAACTGGGCAGGGCGGAACAGACCAGCTACGGCGCCCTGGCGCAAGCCATTGATCAGCCTAAGGCGGCCCGGGCGGTGGGCGCCGCCGTGGGCGCCAATCCCATCGCCTGGCTGATTCCCTGCCACCGGGTGCTGCGCGCGGGCGGGGCCCTGGGGGGCTACCACTGGGGCACAGAGCGCAAACGGGCCATGCTGAGCTGGGAGCGCCTGCAAATAAACGCCTGATTTATAAGCTATATTTTTCCCCACAGGTCGCGCGGGCTGTTCCCGGGCTGCTAGAATCATCGGCTCCAATCAGTGGGTCTGATGATGTCCGCCTCGCCCTACCAGCTACTCGAACAAGAATGGCGACGCCTGCATGCTTTTCGCGGCGCGCTCTCGCTGCTGCGCTGGGACGCGGCGGTGATGATGCCGCGCGGCAGTTCGGAAGTGCGTGGCGAGCAGCTCGCGGCGCTGGAAACCGAATATCACGCGCTGCTCACGGCGCCCAAGGTGACGCGCCTGCTCGATCGCGCGCAGGCCAATGAGCGCGCGCTCGAGGACTGGCAGGTAGCGAACCTGCGCGAAATGCGCCGCCAGCGTGATCACGCGATTGCCACGCCGGCCTCACTGGTCTCGCGCCTGGCGAAGGCCGCGGCACGCGCCGAAAGTCATTGGGCCGCGGCGCGGCGCGAAAATAATTTTGCGTTGTTCGCGCCGCACCTCGAAGAAGTGCTGCTGCTGGTGCGCGACAAGGCCGCCTTGCTGGGCCAGGCGCTCAATCTACCACCCTACGATGCCCTGGTCGATGAATTCAGCCCGGGCGTTGGCACGGCGGACATCGACGCTATTTTCAAGGCCTTGTCGCGCCGCCTGCCCGGCATGATCAGCGAGGCGATCGAGGCCCAGGCCGGCGTGGCGCTGCCGCCGCTGACCGGAAAATTCCCGGCCGGCAAGCAGCGCGCTTTGGTGGTCGAGGTTATGAAAGCGGTGGGCTTTCCCTTCGATCAGGGCCGTCTCGATGAAAGCGACCACCCCTTTACCGAGGGGGTCGCGGGCGATCTGCGCGTGACCACCCGCTTCGATGCCAACAATCCCTTCGATGGCCTGCTCGGCGCGCTGCACGAAACCGGGCATGCGATGTACGACCTGGGGATACCGGCCAGCTGGCGTGTTCAACCGGTCGGGCTTGATCGCGGCATGGCGCTCGAGGAAAGCCAGTCATTGTTGCTGGAGATGATGATCGGTCGAAGTTTGCCGTTCGTGCGTTATCTGCAGCCGCTGTTGCACAAGCATTTTGCGGTGAGCGGGCCGGAGTGGGAGTGCGAGTCGCTCTACGCCCGCCTGACACGAGTGCAGCGCGGCCTGATCCGCGTCGACGCCGACGAAATGAGTTACTCCCTGCATATCCTGCAGCGCTACGAGATCGAAAAGCAGTTGTTGTCGGGCAAGCTCGCGGTGCGCGATCTGGAAGCGAGCTGGAACAGCGGCATGGAGCAGCGTTTTGGCACGCGGCCGGCCGGCCCCACCGATGGTTGCCTGCAGGATGTGCATTGGGCGCTCGGTTCCTTCGGCTATTTTCCTTCGTATGCGCTGGGCATGGTGATCGCGGCGCAGCTCTGGGAGAGCCTGCACAACCAGCTGCCGGAGGTTGAGGCCCAGCTCGCGAGCGGTGATTTCAGCGGTGTGTTCGGCTGGTTGCGCGACAACGTGCATGGCCTGGGCGCCAAGCTGCCGGTCAAGGAGCTGATCAAACAGGCCACCGGCCAGCCACTGAGCGCCAATGCGCTGCTGCGCTATCTGCAGGGCAAATACCTGGCGGCTGCGCCATGAGCGTCGTGGGCATGGCAGCCGGCGTTGCGCGGACGCTGGCGCCGACACCGGCAGGCGAGTGCGCGCCGCGCGATTCCGCCACCCTGCGCCGCCTGGGCGCGGCCCTGCGCGGCCTGGCCGGCAAGGCAATCGCCGATTACAACATGATCGAGGCGGGCGATCGCGTGATGGTGTGCCTGTCCGGCGGCAAGGATTCCTACACGCTGCTCGATCTGCTGCTGTCATTGCAGCGCAGCGCGCCCGTGCCCTTCGAGCTCATCGCCGTGAATCTCGACCAGAAGCAGCCGGATTTTCCGGAACATGTGCTGCCCGACTATCTGCGCTCGCTCGGCGTGCCGTTCCACGTCATCGAGCAGGACACCTACAGTGTCGTCAAGCGCCTGATTCCCGAAGGCAAGACCATGTGCTCGCTGTGCTCGCGCATGCGGCGCGGCGCGCTGTACCGCTACGCGGCCGAGCACGGCATCAGCAAGATTGCCCTCGGCCATCACCGCGATGACATCATCGAGACGCTGTTCCTGAACCTGTTTCATGGCGGGCGCCTCAAGGCGATGGCCCCCAAATATCGTTCCGATGACGGCCGCCACGTGATCATCCGGCCGCTGGCTTACGTTGCCGAGCGCGACATCGCCCGTTACGCGCGCGGCCGCGCCTTTCCGCTCATTCCCTGCAACCTGTGCGGCTCGCAGGCGAATCTGCAACGCACTGCCGTCAAGCGCATGCTGGCCGAGTGGGAACTACTGCAGCCAGGGCGGAGCGAATCGATTTTCACGGCGCTGCGCAACATCGAGCCCGCGCATCTGGCCGATACCCGTCGCTACGATTTTGCCACCTGTCCGCCGGAGCCCGCGAGCATCTGATGAACCGGCCGCTCGCCAACAGCTATTGGCTACAGCATGGCCGCATACTGGCCGGCGAATATCCGACCGGGCGCGAAGCGAAGTTGACGGCCGAAGGGCACGCGCGCCTGCAGAGCCTGGTGAGCGCCGGCATCGATTGCTTCATCGATCTGACCGAAGTCGGTGAGGGCCCGGCCTACGATGCGCTGCTGCCCAAGGGCGTGATGTATCTGCGCCACGCGATCCGCGATCAGGATGTGCCGCGCCGGCAATCACAGATGCGGCGTATCCAGGATGATATCGACGCGGCGCTGGCCAGCGGCCGCACCCTGTATCTGCATTGCCGGGCCGGCATTGGCCGCACCGGGCTCACTGCCGGCTGCTTCCTGGTGGAGCAGGGCCACGACGGCGAGGCCGCGCTGCGCGAGCTCAACCTCTTGTGGACCCAGCAGTGTGCGCGCGCGGCCAGCTGGCCGACGGTACCGCAGACGCCGCAGCAGGCCGAATACGTCCGCGGCTGGCGCGCGCGGCGACCAGCCGCTATTGCCGCGGCCAGTGCGGGCGCGGCGGCGGAAGTCGCGGTCAGCGTTGCTGCGGCACCTGCTGCAGGCAAAGCGAGCGAGGCGGAGCTGGCTCCGGTGCGCAATCTGCGCGAGCGTTTTCAGGGCGCGCTACAGGGCCTGGCGATCGGCGACGCGCTGGCCGCAGCGACGCAATATCGCCGCCCCGGCAGTTTCCCGGCCGTTGGCGACCTGCTCGGCGGCGGCCCCTTTGAGCTGCCGCGCGGCGCCTGGAGCGACGACACCGCGATGGCGCTGTGCCTGGCTGAAAGCCTGGCGGAGACCGGCAGCTGTAATGCGCGCGACCAGGTAACGCGCTACTCGCGCTGGCAACGTGAAGGTTATCTGTCGGCGACCGGCCAATGCCTGGGGATAACGGCCAGTACCGCGCAGGCGTTGGCCTCGGCGCAGTGGCGGCAGCAGCCGTACGCCGGTTCGCATGATCCGCAGCAACTGCATCCCGAAGCACTCTCGCGCGTGGCGCCGGTAGTGCTGCACGCTTTTGCCGACCCGGCGCAAGCCGTGGAGCTGGCGGCAGACGTGGCGCGCACCACCTCGCAGGCGCCGCTGGTGCTCGATGCCTGCCGGTTGCTGGCGGCGATGTTGCACGCGGCGCTGAGTGGCGCAGCGCGTGCGCAGGTCCTCAGTCCACCGGCGAGCGTGTTCGCGGCGCGTGCGCTGCGTCCGCAGGTGGCCGCCATCGGTGCGGCAAAATGTCTGGACGGCGCGCCGCCGGCCGATGCCAACGGTGATGTCCTGGCGGTGCTGACCCTGGCGCGCTGGGCTTTTGGCAATACCACGAATTTTCGCGACGGAGCGCTACGAGCCGTCAACCTCGGCGGTCACAGCGATGTCATCGGTGCCGTCTATGGCCAGCTGGCCGGTGCTTATTATGGCTTGAGCGGCGTGCCGCGCGGTTGGCGCGAGGCGTTGGTGCATGCGGAGCAGATTGCCCAGCTGGCCGATCGCCTGTTGCGCGACGCGCTGCTGCAGCTGGGCGAAGGCGTGGGGGTCTCGTGAACAGCCGCGAACCCGCCTGGGCACGCCTGGACGATGAGCAACTGCTCGATCTGCGTCTGTGCGATCTGCACCTGCGTCTGCGTGGTTCGGGCATCGAACCGCGCGTCGAGCGCCTGTACCAGGAGCTGGCGGCGCGTGGCATCACCTTCCGTCCGCATGCCTGGCTGGCCGAAGAATGGTTTTCGCCCGATGGGGTGCCAGGATTTGCCGTGCCGTTCTATCTGGCCCATCCACGTCTGCAACGCCTCGAGCGCAAGATGACCGGCGAAGCCGAAGGCACCAATCACAACTGGCAGATGCGCATCCTGCGCCACGAGGCCGGGCATGCGATAGATTCCGCCTGGCGCCTGCGCCGGCGCGCGCGCTGGCGCGCGCTGTTCGGGCCGGCGTCGCAGCGCTATGCGCCGCACTATCGCGCCCGGCCCGGCAGTCGCCGTCACGTGCAGCATCTGGGTGAGTGGTACGCCCAGGCCCATCCCACCGAAGATTTCGCCGAGACCTTTGCTGTCTGGCTGCAGCCGCACTCGGACTGGCGCCGGCGCTATGCCGACTGGCCGGCGCGCGCCAAGCTCGAATACGTCGCCGAGGTGGCCGGCGAAATCGCCCATCACCGCCCGCCGGTGCAGTGCCGCGAGCGCATCGAGGCCCTGGAAGACAACACCCTGACCTTGCGCGAGCATTACCGGCGCAAGCGCGTGGCGCTGAGCCGCCGTCATCGGGCGCGGGCGGATGCCGCCCTGCGGCGCGTGTTTGGTGCGGCCTCAGGTAGCGCCGGCGCCGGCGCCGCCGCGCTGCTGCGCGCCCATAAGGCCAAGCTGCGCGGTGTGATCGAGCGTGAGGCCGGCGCCGATCGCTATGCCGCGCAGCAATTGCTGCGACTGGCCATCGAACGCTGCGAGCAGCTGCGTTTGCCGGCCAGCGGCTCGCGGCGCGCGCTGCTGCCACGACTGCGCAGCGCACTGGTGCGCATGGCGCGCGGTTACATGGCCAGCGATCATTTGCGGTTGCGCCTGTGAAGTCGCTGCGCACACTGGTGGTGGTGCATTCCGACCTGGTGCCGCCAGCGACGCTCGAGGGCCAGAGCGACAAGCAGATTGCCGAGTGGCGCACCGAATATGAGGTGATCGCGGCGCTGCGCAAGGCCGGTCACACAGTGCAGCCACTTGGGGTGCTCGACTCGCTCACCGAGCTGCGCACCGCGGTGCTCGACTGGCGCCCGGACGTGGTCTTCAATCTGCTCGAAGAGTTCAACGGCATCGTCACTTACGATCAGCACGTGGTCGCGTTCCTCGAACTGCTGCGCCAGCCCTACACCGGCTGCAATCCGCGCGGCCTGCTGCTGGCGCGCGACAAGGTATTGTGCAAGCAGCTGCTGGCGTTTCATCGCATTCCCTCACCGCAGTTCGCCGTGTTCCGGCGCGGCGAGCGCTTCCATCTGCCACGCCGGCTGCGCCTGCCGCTGTTCGTGAAGTCGGCGACCGAAGACGCCTCGCTCGGCATTGCCCAGGCCTCGGTGGTCGATGACGCGCAGAAGCTGCGCGAGCGGGTGCAGTTCATGCACGAGCAGATCAAGTCTGATGCGCTGGTTGAAGAATATATTGAGGGGCGCGAACTCTATGTCGGCGTGCTCGGCAATGAGCGCCTGAGCCGCCTGCCCGTCTGGGAAATGGAATTTGGCTCGCTGCCCGATTCACTGCCGGCGATCGCCACCCGCAAGGTGAAGTGGGATCGCGCCTACCAGCAGAAATATGGCATCACCACCCGCGAGGCGCGCGAACTGCCGCCGCTGCTGCTGGCGCGCATCGATCGCATGGCGCGGCGCATCTATCGCGCCCTGCATCTGTCGGGCTATGCGCGCATCGATTTTCGGCTGCGCGCCGATGGCAGCCTGTTCGTGCTGGAGGCCAATCCGAATCCAAATCTGGAACAGGCTGAAGATTTCGCCGCTTCGGCCAAGGCTGCCGGTGTAGGGTATGGCAAGCTGCTCGATCGCATCATGCGTCTGGGCGTGGCGTATCGGGCCGAGTGGCGCAACTATGGATAAGTGCATGCAGCGTTTGGTCATGGCGCTGGCAGCGCTGGCGCTAGGCGCCTGCACCGGGCAACAGGAGTTGCGCAAGCGAGAGCTGGCTGTGCTCGGCGCGCAGCTGCCGGGCGCCTATGACAACCTGCAGCAGGTGCAGGCCGATGCCGCCGCCGGGCGGCCCGGCGCCCACGCCGCCCAGGCGCTGCTCATATTGAAGCTGCGTGCGCCGCTGGTCGGCGATGATGTCTTCTACGTACGCGAGACCGCCGCGCAGGATACGCGGCGCGTGACCTCCGAGCGCATCTGGAGCCTGAATCTCAGCGCCGATAAGAAGATCGTCGCGACCGTGGCCCGCTTCGAGGAGCCCGATCGCTGGCGTATTGGCGCTGACAACCCCGACCTGTTCCGATCGTTGCTGCTGCGCGATCTGCGCACCATTGAAGGCTGCGAACTGCTATGGCAGAAGACCGCGTCGGGCTACAGCGGCGACACCGTGGGCAACGGTTGCCGGCGTGGCGGCGCGGCCGGCGCGGCGCTGCAGATCCAGCATTGGCGGCTGGCCGGCGATCAACTCGATCTGAGCGATGCGGCTGGCGATGACAGCTATCGATTCATGCGACGCAGTGCGGCCGAATGATCGAAGCGGCAGAAACGGTTGTGCCAGGCGTCGGCGATGTCATCCGGCTGGCCGTGGCGCCGGTGTTTCTGCTCTCGGGCGTGGGCATCATGCTCACGGTGCTCACCAACCGTCTGGCGCGCGCCGTCGACCGGGCGCGCGAACTGGAACGCAGCGCTCCACAGGTGGCGGCCGGCGAGCACACCGAGGAGCTGCACGCCTCGCTTGCCACCCTGGCGCGCCGCGGCCAGCTGCTGAGCGTCGCCATTGCGCTGTGCACGATCTGCGCCCTGCTGGTGTCGATCGTCGTGGTGGTGCTGTTCCTGGGCGAGTCATTCAATTTTCGCATCACCTACGCGGTCGATGCGCTGTTCATCGCCGCGATGATCAGTTTCATTGGCGCCATTCTCTGCTTCCTGCGCGAAGTGTTCATTGCCACGGCCAACCTGCGCATCGGTCTGCGGCACCCGCGATAGATTCAGGCGCCTGCCTCGTCGCCGGCAATGATCCACGGTTCAGCAGCGGCTTCCGCCAGCCATCCCTGCAGCGCAGCATCGGCGAGCACGGTATCCATGTAGTGCTGCGCAGCGCCTGACAGCGGCGCGGTGTAAGTTCGAAAGCGCAGCACCACCGGCGCGTACATGGCGTCCGCCAGCGAGTAATCACCAAACAGCCACGGGCCGCCGGCACCGTAGCGTTCGCGGCACTCACACCAGATGTGCTCGATGCGCGTGATGTCGCCCTGCAGCGCTGCGCTCACCGCCGTGCGTCGCCCGAGCGCCCGCGCGTTCATCGGCCACTGCGTGCGCAATGAGTGAAAACCTGAGTGCATCTCGGCGCTGACGCTGCGGGCTCGTGCCCGTGCCGCGCGCTCAGGCGGCAATCCTTTGCCGGCAAGTTCGCACAGGTATTCACCGATTGCGATCGATTCCCAGATCACCAGCTCGCCGTGTCTCAACACCGGCACCCGGCCCGCCGGATTGACGGCGCGGATTCGCGCCGCACTGTCCGCCTGGTCGAGCGGAATCTGCTGTTCGGTGAATTCGAGACCCAGGTGCTTCAGTAATATCCATGGCCGCAGTGACCAGGACGAGTAGTTCTTGTTACCGATGATCAGCGTGAGTTCAGGCATGCGGCCCTCGTTGGCAAAGGGCACTGGCGAGTGCCAGCGCAGCAGCGCTATTGCATCACAAATCCGGCAGCTTTGATCCCGGTTTTGTGACCGAGGTATCGATCGCCGGCGGCTGCACCGTGCTCCACTGGGCCCGTGGTTGCGGCTTTCCTCGAAGGTGCATGCATGCAAAGGGAAACGGAATCGGGCACGGTGCTGCCAGTGGCGAATCTGACGGAGTACTTCCGTGACGCCCTGCATGGTGCATTGCTGCACCAGCATGTCGCGGTCGAAGATCAGACCGAACAATACGTCGTCAACCTGCTGACGTTGTACTCGCGCACCGAGCAGCTGCACGCCAGCACGCCGGCCGGCGCCAGGCTGCCGCCACTGGTGCCGCTGTTCACCGCCGCCCTGGAAGCTGCTACGCCCGCTGAGCGCGAGCACGCGCTGCAACGCCTGGGCGATATCTCGCTGTTCATCGCCGGATTTTTCGCGCACGGCTTTGCGCGCCGGCTGATCGACATCGACTATCACATTTCAATGGGTGGTCGCGCCTACAGCACCCTGGCGCAATCGCTGGCACACGGCCGGCGGCGCGTGCTGGCGCAGGTGTACGCCGAGCTGGCGACAAAATTCCAGCCCCTGGTGGATGCGCTCGGGGAAATTGCCGACAGCGCCAAGGTCTATACCCAGCGCGACGTGCTGCGCCTCTATGAGGTATGGCTGCGCACCGGTAGCGCGCGTGCTCGTGCGCAGCTCGGGCGCCTGGGCGTCGAGGCCACGCCAGTGGCGCTGCGCGCCCACTGAAGAGTGCCGGCCATGTTGCTGCAGCAACTGCAGGAGGCACTCGCCACCATCTACGATGTGCCACGCGGGCCTGATGTGGCTGAGTTCCTGACCACCGATCGCGGCCTGCTACCGCTGGCACAGCTCGGCACTTCAACGGATGAACAGCTGCTGGTAGCCGAAGATAATGATGGCGCCGGCATGTCGGTGGCGCTGTATCTCGACCCACAGCTGCTCGAGCGCCTGGGTGCGGCCGATCCGCTCGAGGCGCTGCACGGCGGCAACATTGCCGACTACTGGACCGCCCTCGAAGGCGTCAGCCATTTCGCCTATCTCACCTGGAACGCCGCCCACCATCGCCCGGTAAGCGTGCACGAACTGGAACTGCAGGCCGAGATCGACAAATACGTATGCAGTGTTGCCCTGCTGCGCGCGCAGAACCCGCAATATTTTCCCGCTGAACTGCATCGCCTGCTGTTCGAGCGGGCCCAGGTCGATCCACAGCTGGCCGGTGAGCAGCGCGGCCTGTATCGGCGTGCCAATCAGAGCGCCGCCCGCTTCTGCCAGCGACTCGCGCAGAAACTGCGCACTCGCAGCGTCGACGCGCAGGGCGCCGTAAGCCATGAACTACGCCGCTTCTACCGCCTCACCAACGCCGCCAAGCTCCACCACATCGCCTGCCTCCCGTAACAGCACCGCCGTGTAGACGCTGACGTATAAACACTGCGGTGTGCCGTTGCGGTGTAAGCGCTGGCGTGGCTGGCGTTGCGACTTGTGGTCTTCGGGAACGTGCGCGACAGGATGTCGCGCCCGTAGCCTCCATGGACGGATT
>JBAVRE010000271.1:0-2431 GCA_049694695.1 Steroidobacteraceae bacterium
GATCCGGTTTGGCCGATGCCGCTCTGGGGTGGCTATGACGAAGATCTGGGCAGCAAACTGGCCGACCTGAATAACGTGGCGGGCCACACTTTCGCCGGCGCGATCGTCGCGGCGCTGTTTCTCCAGCGCTTTGTAACGGCTACGCCCGCGTGGTTGCATGTCGATCTCTATGCATGGAATCCTCGGGAACGGCCGGGCAGGCCGGTTGGGGCCGAAGCGCAGGGCATCCGCGCGCTCTATGCGCTGATACGCCAGAAATTCGGGTAATTTCTAAATGAGATTGTGAATGAAAAAAAGCCGGCAACTGATTGATCAAAGGAAGTATTCCAGCCTGGTCGTTGATGGCCAGAAGCAGACCCCGGCGCGCGCCATGCTGCGTGCGGTGGGATTCGCCGACGCCGATTTTTCCAAACCGCAGATCGGCATCGCCTCCACCTGGTCGAATCTCACGCCCTGCAACATGCATATCGGCGAACTGGCCCGCGAGGTGGCTGCCGGCGCGGATGCGGCCGGGGGCAAGAGCGTGTCCTTCAATACCATCACCGTGTCCGATGGCATCTCGATGGGTTCGCCGGGAATGCGCTATTCCCTGGTATCGCGCGAGATCATCGCCGACTCGATCGAGACGGTGGTCGGCGCCGAGGGCTTCGATGGCTTCGTGGCGATTGGCGGTTGCGACAAGAACATGCCCGGTTGCGCCATGGCCATCGCCCGCCTGAACCGGCCGGCGGTGTTTGTATACGGCGGCACCATTCGCCCGGGCGCAGGGCGGCGCGATATCGTGTCGGTTTTCGAGGCGGTGGGACGCCGTGCGGCAGGCAAGATATCGGATGCCGAGGTGCTGGAGGTCGAGCGCACCGCCATTCCCGGCCCTGGCAGCTGTGGTGGCATGTACACCGCCAATACTATGGCCTCGGCGATTGAGGCCCTGGGCCTGAGTCTGCCCAACAGTTCGGCACAGGAAGCCGTGGGCCAGTCCAAGCGCGATGATTGCCGTCGCGCGGGCGAGGTGGTGATGCAGATGGTGCGCTCGGGGCTGCGCCCCGCGGACATCCTCAGCCGCAAGGCCTTTGAAAATGCTATTTCCATTGTGATCGCCCTGGGCGGCTCGACCAACGCCGTGTTGCATCTGCTGGCGATGGCACAGGCCGCGCGCGTGAAGCTCAGGCTTGATGATTTCACCCGGGTCGGCAGGCGGGTGCCGGTGCTGGCCGACGTGCGCCCCAGCGGCGCTTACTCGATGTCCGAGCTGATCTCGATCGGTGGCATTCAGCCGCTGATGAAGATGCTGCTCGATGCCGGTTTGCTGCATGGCGAGTGCATGACGGTTACCGGCCGTACGTTGGCGGAAAACCTGGCCGCAGTAGCCCCTTACGCGCCCGGGCAGCAGATCGTGCGGCCGCTCGGCAACCCCATCAAGGCGGACAGCCATATCGTGGTGCTGTACGGCAATCTGGCGCCGGAAGGCGCCGTGGCAAAAATTACCGGCAAGGAAGGTCTGCGCTTTGCGGGTCGCGCCCGAGTGTACAACGGCGAGGAACGGGCCACGGCGGCGATCCTTGCGGGCCGCGTGAAGGCGGGCGATGTGGTGGTCATCCGTTATGAAGGGCCCAGGGGCGGCCCCGGCATGCGTGAAATGCTCAGTCCCACCGGGGCCATCATGGGCCTGGGGCTCGGTGACAAGGTGGCCCTCATTACCGACGGGCGTTTCTCGGGGGGCAGCCACGGCTTCGTAGTGGGGCATGTTTCTCCGGAAGCTGGCGTTGGCGGGCCGATAGCCTTGCTGCGCAATGGCGATCGCGTGAGCATCGATGCCGAGCGGCGCTCGATTGACGTGGCATTGCCCGCCGCTGAACTTAATCGGCGCCGCCGAGCACTAAAGCCGCGCAGACCCTATGCCGCCAGCGGCGTGCTGGCGAAGTACGCACGGGTAGTAAGCAGTGCGTCACTGGGCGCCGTCACCGACCAGATTTTCCAGTGATGAAAAAATTTGGGTTGTAACGGGTAGAAGTTGCAGCTAAAGTTCAGACGCCGAGAATAAAACGATAGCAGGGGCCGGCCACCGGGCCGCCTAATCCGGGGTAGAACGAAACAGCTTATGAGTTCATACAGTTCATACGCGCACGATTCCGGCTACAAGAAGCGCCGCATGATGGTGTTCATCGCCATTATCGTGCTGCACATCTTCATCGGCTGGGCATTTGTGAGCGGCTTTGGCAAGGCCGCGCTGATGATGATTACCAAAGACGTGCAGGTCAGCCTGCTCAAGGAAGATCAGCCCAAGGATTTGCCGCCGCCGCCGCCGAAACCCGATCTGTTGCCGCCGCCGCCCGTGTCCGTGCCGCCGCCGCTGGTCAATATCAATATTCCGATGGACGCTCCAGTGATCGTGACGACCGCCAAGCCGCCACCGCCGCCGCCGCGTGTGTCC
>JBAVRE010000272.1:0-7443 GCA_049694695.1 Steroidobacteraceae bacterium
TGGCGCTACTCACAGGAACGGCGGGTGGGCCAAGCGTGTTTGGCATCGTGGGCACGTTCTTCCTGCTTTCGTGGCTCAATAAATATGCCTTTGCGCAGCTGGAGCAGGCAGCGCACGGGATCAGCGATGCACCGGTAGCGTCGGTGGAGATGCTGGGGCCGTTTGGTGGGGTGCGGCCGTGGGTGCACCCGGTGCTGGCGGGCGGCGTGCTGCTACTGATGAGCGTCGTGCCGCGTTCGGGTCGTGCGGCGGTGGGCGTGGCGGCGTTGCTGCTGTTCCCCGCCTCCGTGGGCGTGCTCGCCATTACTCATCGGGTGATCGACGCGATCAATCCATTGGCCCTGTGGCGCGTGATGACGGGGTTGGGGTTGTATTACCTGTTGCTGGTAGCGGCCGTGGGCGGGGTGATTATCGGCGGCACCATGGTGTGGGGTCTGCCGGTGGCGAGTGTTTATCGATTTTCGGTGCTGGAGCTATTGCTGCTGTGCATGTACACACTCATTGGCGGAGCAATCTATCTTAAGCGCAATGCGCTGGAATTCGAGCCGCAGGTAAGTCCGGAACGTAACGCCGAGAAAGTTGAGTCGGAGTACGCGCGGCGCCGGCAGCTGATGATGGACGAGGTGTACGGTGCGCTGCGGGCGCGCGACAGCGCGCGGGCGGGAACGGTGCTGAAGCAATGGCTGGTTGAGTCGGGTGAGCAGAAGCTCCACCTGGATGTACCAACCATTTTGGATCAGGCGTTGCAGTTTCCGGAGCGGCGGGGTCTGGCGACGGTAGCGCGGACGTTGCTATCGCACCTGCTGCAGGTCAAGCGAATGTCGTTGGCCTTGACGGTGATGGAAACCGTGTCGGCGGTGCTGGCCGATTTCACGCCGGAGTCGGAAGCGGAGCTGGTAGCGCTCGCCGGGTATGCCGTACATGCCGGGCGGCGATCATCGGCGCGAGCAATGATCGGGCAGTGGGTGAAGTATGCGGGGGATGCCAGCTTGAGTGATGTGGCGCGGAGCTTAAGAGAGGAATTGCTGCGATGAGTGTCACTGTCCACACCAGACGGGACTGCGCTTCTCGATGAACGCAGCTATACCTTCCTGCGCGTCCCGCTTGGCAAGGTTGGTCACCATCACTCCGGCGGCGTACGCATAGGCATCCACCAGCGGAAGTTCAGCCTGGCGATAGAACGCCTCTTTGCCGATCGCGAGTGTCAGCGGCGACTTGGCGGCTATCTTCGCCGCCAATGCCGCAGTCCGACTTGCCAGCTCAGCCGCCGGCGCTACCTCATTGATCAACCCGAAGCGGATTGCAGTAGCCGCATCGATCATGTCGCCCGTCAGCAGCATCTGCATTGCGGCCTTGCGGCCTACATTGCGTGACAGAGCCACCATGGGGGTCGAGCAGAAGAGTCCGATGTTTACCCCTGGCGTCGCAAAACGGGCGTCGTCGGCCGCTACGGCCAGATCGCAACTCGCCACCAGCTGGCAGCCTGCCGCCGTGGCGATACCGTGCACCTGGGCGATGACAGGCTTTGGCAGGTTGACGATAGCCAGCATCAACCTGGCGCATTCATCGAACAGATTTTCCGTATAGGCGTAGCTGAAGTTCTCAGCTCTCATTTCCTTCAGGTCATGGCCAGCGCAGAAGGCCGGCCCGGCGCCAGCCAGCACCACGATGTGTACCTGCGAGTCCATGGCGATGCGCTCGAACTCAGCCAACAAGGCCTGCAGCATGCCCAGCGACAGCGCGTTTCTCGTCTGTGGGCGATTCAACGTCAGCGTCGCAATGCCGGCGGCGTCCGAGCGCACAATAAAGGGAAGTTCTGTCATGGTCATCTCCCTTGTGAGTAATGCACATCACGATTGCCCATGGCCAGCTGACCCGGGCAGGCCGATCAGGACTTTAACAACATCGGTACAGAAAGCGTTAACATTCCTGCACAAAAAGTAACGCGTCACAGGGGGAGGATGCTAGTGGGAAAATCGACGCATGGCAGGTCAGCGCGCCGGATTACGGCAGCCGAAGCGGCTGCCCTCGTAAAATCAGGCGACTGGGTGGACTACGGCGCCGTGCTGTCGCAACCCGATGCTTTTGACCGCGCCCTGGCGGCTCGCAAGGCGGAGTTGCGGGATGTGAAGATCCGCGCCTGCCTCAGCACCCGGCCGCGAGCAGTGCTGGAGGCGGACCCGCAGCGTGAGCATTTCCACTGGTACAACTGGCACTTCGGCGGTTACGACCGCAAGCAGCACGATGCCGGACTATGCCACTACATTCCGTGCAATCTTGGGGAAATCCCGGATTATTACCGCCGCTTTATCGATCCCCCGGACATCGTCGTTCTCAAGACCTGTGAGGTCGACGCCAACGGGTTTTTCAATCTAAGTGTATCCAATCTCTGGCACCGGGCCATCGCCGCGCGCGCGACAATAGTGATCGTGGAAGTCAGCGCAGGCCTGCCGTACGTGCACGGCGTCGACAACGGGCTCCATATCAGCGAAGTCGACTATGTCATTGTCGGCGATCCGGGGCCGCCGCCGGAGATTCCCAACCCACCGCCCAGCGACGCGGATCGCGCCGTCGCACGACTGATAGCCGCCGAGATCGGCGCTGGCGCCTGCCTGCAGGTCGGCATCGGTGCGATGCCGAACGCCGTTTGCTCGCTGCTGCTCGATAGCGGCATACGCAACCTTGGCATCCATACTGAAATGCTCACCGATGGCCTCATCGATCTCTATAAGAGCGGGGCCATCACCGGAGCGGCGAAAGCGCTGGAACCCGGCAAGATCGTGTTCAGTTTTGCGGTTGGATCTCAGGAACTCTATCGCGCCGTCAACCGCAACGCGGATTTCCTCTGCTGCCCGGTCGAGTACACGAATCTGCCACACATGATCATGCAGAATGAATGCGTCGTAGCGATCAACAACACCACGCAGATGGACCTTCAGGGCCAGGCATCCTCCGAGTCCTCGGGCCATCGCCACATCAGCGGCACTGGCGGCCAGCTGCAATTCGTTCGTGGCGCCTACGCGTCGCCGGGCGGCAAGTCATTCGTCTGCCTGTCTTCGACCTATGAGCGTCATGGCATCCGCAAGAGCCGTATCGTGCTCGATCTTACGCCTGGCAACGTGGTGACCACGCCGCGCTCGGACATGATGTACGTCGTCACGGAATTCGGGATGGTTAACCTGAAAGCCAGGTCGGTGCCCGAACGGGCACGGGCGCTGATTTCGCTGGCTCACCCCGATTTTCGCGAGCGCCTGGAGCGCGAAGCCCGGGAGCATGGCCTGATCCCGAAAAACTTCAGCTGATTGCCTGACCTTCAGTGCGCTGGACTGGGTTCGTATAGCGAATCTGTTACCGGCGTACCGCGCTCGGCGGGCACAGGGACCAGCTCTGTTTCGATGAGCGCGAACGGAATCGTCCCGGCGTCATTCATGTGCGCAAAGAACCCGGCCAGATCAAAGGCTTTCCCGGCCATCTGGCGCTGGTAGGCATAATCACTGATAAGCCGCTCGAACTGCATTTTTCCGGTGATGTAGCTCGTGCCATAGCCGGGTTGACGCAGATACAGGAGCTGTTCGAAGGCCACCAGTTTGCTCGAGGGGTCGGACCAGCCGCGCGGCGTCCATTGCGCATGAAAGCGCCCGGCCTCAAGCAGGGTCGATTGATTGGCCTGGACGTAGAGCGATGCCAGGCCCCGCGCCGCGCGGTTGGCCAGCATGGCCCAGACCACCTCGCGCCCACGCGGACTATCGTCATAGAGCCCGGCCTGCATCAGCAATTCCTCCATCGCTGTCGCCAGGCCCTCTGAACGGCTGTCGAAGATATTGTACAGGGGCGGCAGGCGACGAATGGCGCTCTGATTGGGCTCCTCTTTTATCCGCGCCAGCTCGATCCAGTGATAGGAGTGGGAAAACAGACCCAACGGTTCGCGCGCGGTTGCATGATCAAAGAAATTCCGCTTGTCCGGTGGTACATATTTGCTGACCTGCTGCGCCATCGCATCGCGATAGTAATCACGATCCGGGACGATGCCGGAGCGAATGAGAAACTCGGTGAGCTTCTTCATGCGCGTCTCGGTCAACAGGCGCCAGCTCTCCGGAGTATTGGCAGGCTCCAGCGGCGGCAAGGCCCGATTGCGGAACTCCTCGAGCGCGAGGCCCGCCCGGGCGCGCTCCAGCTCCCGGCGCAATAACGTGACCTGCTGGTCCCAGTCGTAGGGCACCAGATGCACCTTCTGCATATACCAGTTGTAATTATCCTTGCCGACCCCCGAGGGACCAGTCTTGCCGGGCGCCTCGGATTCAATCCACGCAATAAACGCCTCGGTCGCCTTCCTGGCCTGCTCGGTTGCGGCGAGCAGCGCCTTGTCGGCGCCCGCGAGGCTGGCGTGTTTCGATCCTTCCAGCGTGCGCATGTCGAGTGTCCCCGCCTGCAGATGCGCCAGCACTTCGCTCTGCTCGCGCAGCGTGCTGACGCTGTAGGTCCACAGGTCGTGGGCGTTGCTGTCATGCAGATTGATCCGCGCCTGGTCCAGCAATGCCGGTATGGCGCCCAGCAGGCAACTGAGGCTGCGTTGATCGGCGCGTGACAAGGGATATTGATAGGCGAACAGATCAATTACCGGTGCGGCCGTCGCGCCTTCATGCTGCGGCACGTCACTGCGCTCACCGAACACGGTCGCATAAAAGGATGGATCACGCGCCCAGGGTTTGCGAACCCTGAGATCGAAATCCAGGCCGTTCATTTCGGCTTCGATCAACCGATGATCGACCTGCTGGCTGGGCGTCCAGTCATGGGCATCCACGTTGTCCAGGCGTGCGCGGAACGCAGCCAGCGCTGCTGCCTTCGCTCTCATGGCCTCGGCCCCATAGTCGGGAACACAGTGGCTCACTGCCGGCTGCTCGAAGCCCCGCCACTCTTCTGCCAGTTGCAGTAGAGAGGTGTAGCTGCTGGCAGCGCCCGCTGCACAGGGGCATGCCGCCAATATGAACACTATAGATGCCTGCCATGATCGCATGATTGATCTCACTTATGGTTGTCCCGCAGCACGTGTGCGCCCGGCGACTCGTTATACAGTCAAGGGCGCCGCGATTCCAGAGCCAGGCCCAGGCCGAAGGCCACGAACACGCCCCCCGTCAATCGATCACAGGCCTGGACTACCGCAGGCCGTTGCAGGAATGTGGAGATCGGTCGCGTGGCAATGATCAGGCAGGTGAACCAGATCAGACCCAGTAGCGCGTGAATGGCGCCCAGCAACAGGATAAACGGGCCGACCGATACGCCGGCTGGAACGAACTGCGGCAGGAAGGAAACATAGAACACGCCGACCTTGGGATTCAAGAGATTGGTCAACGCGCCGGTAACGAATGCTGCCCGGTGATTCTGCTCACCCGGCGCCGGCGTCAGGAAAACACGGCGCGGATGGCGCAGCATCTTGTAGCCGACGTAAAGCAGATAGGCCGCCCCGACCCAGCGCAACACCGTGTACGCCAGCTTCGATGCCGCCAGCAGCGCCCCGAGCCCCAAGGCAACCAGTGCAGCCCACGCGAAACAGCCCGTGGCGATGCCCAGGCCAGCAAGCAGAGCCCGGCGCGGGCTGCCGCCAGTCGTCATCCTGAGCACCAATGCCGTGTCGAGGCCCGGTGTAATGGTCAGCAGCGATGCCGCCGCGAGGTAGGCGGCCAGTGATGCGGTTATCGAGTTCATGGCGTTCCTGCGATCCGGACTGCTAGCGATTATTCCACGAAAAACCGGTAGCCAGCGTCATCTGCTGATTGACCGGAAACTGCCGCGGGAAGAACCCCGTGCCATGCGACTTGCCCGACTCGATCGCGCCCAGTGCACTATCCAGATCGCGCAGATCGCTCATGCTCAGCCAGGGCGCTGACGTCTTCTCGCCGGCGCGACAACAGTGCGCAGTCCAGATTCTTGTGTCGCTGGGCAGGGTCGCGAGCAGCCTGCGTGTCGTCGCCCGATATTCCGCGAGGCTCGCTCCCGGCAGGAAGGCATAGAGCATCGTCGGGTAGATGAAATCCCCGGCAAACAGCTGATGCGTCGCCGGATCGTACAGGGCGACGGAGCTGTGCGTGTGACCCGGCACATGCAGGACCCGCAGCACGCGCCCGCCCAGATCAATCCTTGTGCCAGGTTTCAACCACTCGGTCACACTGAAGGTGGGCGGCACCAGGCCATCGATCATGCCCAGGAATTCATAGCGGCTGGGAGTCAGCCTGCCGTTCGCAACATCCGCGCGGGTATCGGGCAGATCGAAATGCAGATGCGATGGCATCACGGTCACCGGCAGGGGCGTGAGGCCTGCGACGACAGCCGAGATGTCGCGTGTGCCCGAACCGGCATCGAACAGCAGCGCTCGCTGTTCACCCACGATGAGATACGCGTAGTTGACCTGGTAGTAACGCGGCTCACCGAGTGCGTAGGTGTGCGCGTCGATGTCCTGCACTGCCCAGTAGTCATCCAGCATGCGCCCCGCACCGAGCTCCGGCTTCGCCGGATCGATGATCGTGTGGGGCTCCAGCCAGGCTGACAGTTCGGCGCACAGGTATGGGGCAAAGACCAGGGCCAGGCCCGCCAGAACGACCACAACGACCACCGCCCAGACTAAACGTTGCGCTCCTTTAGCCATCTAGCCCCTCCTGCCAACGCAGCAGCGATATTCGCGCAGGCTGTCTACGTTGGCAACAGAGCACGCGAGCCGATTTGACTACGGCTGTCAGACACTGAACACTAGCTGTGTGATGGCAAATGGAACTGTCTGCTTCTTCGCTGCGGCTATGTTGGCGTCTGCGGCGGCCGGCGCTGACGAACTCCCCATCGTCAGCGATGTCCTTGGTCCAGAGGGGCCATTGTTCGTCGACGGCAATCTTTACTACGTAGGCTGGATCTCAAGCACGCTCTCGAGGTGGGATGGCAAGGCCGCCACGGTTCTGAACAGCACGCCGGGCTGCGGCCACAACGGCCTCGCGCTTACCAAGCAGAAAACCTTCCTGGTTGCGTGCACTAACGACCCGGGTGCCATCCTTGAAGTCGACATGACGGGGAAGCAACTGCGTCGCTGGGATGTCGATCGCAACGGCAGGAGATTTGTCGGTGGAATAAACGACGTCGTGGTGACAGCCAGTGGCGGCGCTTATGCCACGGTTTATGGCCCGTACATCGACCTGCCAACCGCCGTGATCGGGAAGATCCTCTACCTTGCCCCTGGCAGCAGGCAATGGGTGGAGGTGGCAGCTGATCTCAATTACGCTAATGGAGTTGGCGTCTCGCCAGACCAGAAAACCCTCTACGTCAGCGAGACTGTCGGCAACTGCATCAAGAAATTCACGATCAATGCTGACGGCTCGTTGAGCCACCGAGCGAATTTCGCGCTGCTAAACCTGCTGGTAAGGAACAAGAATGAGTCCTGGTGGCTTGGACCCGACAGCATGA
>JBAVRE010000273.1:0-1576 GCA_049694695.1 Steroidobacteraceae bacterium
AGCACCGTGACCGAGTCGCCGTTCTCATGGGCGATGATGGCCGCCGTCGAGGCGCCTGCGCCACTGCCAACCACGACGATGTCGGCCTCATGATCCCACTGGTCGGCGGCTGTGGCCCGGGTTGGGAGCCAGGTGGCCGCGCCGAGTGCTGCCGTGGCGGCGCCCGCACCTGCCAATACCTGCCGCCGCGTAACGCCGTCTCGTGTGCCGCTCATGTCAACTCTCCCGGATGCCTGCTAACTGGCCCTGCCGTGATGGCCTAGCGCTTCAGCTGAATGCCAGACTTTTCGCGGTCCCAGCAGTCCGCCGTCACGCCCTCGGCCTTAAGCTTGAATTTCTCGACGCGCTCGCTCGGGGTCTTCGGCAGCGAAGTCCGGATCGCGATGTAGCGCGGAATGGCAAAATACGCCATGCGTGGTTCGCACCAGCGGATGATCTCCTCGGCGGTGAGCGTCTGCCCTTCCTTGAGCACCACGACGGCCTTGACGTCCTCTTCACCCACGTCCGCTGGCACGCCGACCACCGCAGCCTCGAGTACCGCTGGATGCGAGTCGATGACCGCCTCAACCTCAAACGACGAGATATTTTCGCCGCGACGCCGCAAGGCTTGCTTCTTGCGGTCGGCGAAATAGAAGTAGCCATCGGCATCCATCCGCCCCAGATCGCCGGTGTGGATCCAGCCGTTCTGGAACAGTTCGAGCGTCGCGTCCGGCTTCTTGTAGTAGCCGGTGGTGCCGACGAACATCTTGTTCGAGCGCGCAATGAATTCACCTGGCGTGCCCGGCGCACATTCGTTGTCGTCGTCATCGACGATGCGCACGTCCCAACCGGTGATCGCCTTGCCGCAGGAGCCGGCCCGGGGCTCGTCGTACGGGCTGGCGAGGCAGCAGTAGCATTCGGTCATACCGTAGACTTCCAGCAGCTTGGTGCTGAAGCGCTTCTGGAAGGCGTGCCACTCATCGGCCGGAGCCGCGGCGCCGACCATCAAGCGCACGGGGTTATCGGCATCGTCGTCGCGCGGCGCCTGCTTGAGCAATATCGGAATGATGCCGCCGATGTAGTTGGCTTCCGTGCAGTTCCAGCGACGGCAATCGTCCCAGAGCTGGCTGGCTGAGAAGCGCTCGACAATCACCGCCTTCGCGTCGGCCAGGATCGCCGGGCCGACGGTGATGCCCTGCGCGTTGCCGTGAAAAAACGGCAGCCCGGTGTAGAGCACATCATCGTCGGTGTAGCGGGAATACTTGACCGACTCGGCCCACACGTCATACCAGTAGTTATGGCTCATCTGCACGCCCTTCGATACGCCCGTGGTCCCGGAGGTATAGAGGATCGTGGCGAGATCACGGAAATTGACGGTGACGTCGGGGGTGGCAGATGAGTGCCCCTGCAGCTCCTTGTAGGTCAGCTTTTCGATTTTCGGCCACACTGGTGCTTTGGCCGGCGTGCTGGCGCGATCGAGCCAGACCACATGCCGCAGTTTCTTGAGGTCGCCGGCAATCTCATCGAGGCGATCGAGATACTCCGTATCGGCAACCAGCACCACACAATCAGACTGATCGATCTGGTAGGTAAGTCC
>JBAVRE010000274.1:0-5326 GCA_049694695.1 Steroidobacteraceae bacterium
GTTCCACTTCATCGCCGCCCAGGCCAATCCGGTCCTCAGCGCTACCATGCAGCGCTATCCCGTAGTCGTGACCGGCAACGACTGTACCTACAATCCCTTTGCCACTCACGGACAGGCGAGTGCATGCGGCCGGTTGATGGACGTGCTGACAAAAAAAGGGATTCCCTATACCACGGTCGATGGTGACGCGCAGGTGGCGCCGTTCGTCACAATCAGCGGCGAGCCGCTGGAACTTTCCAATGTCGCAAGGCTCGACAGCCAGCTGAAGAGTGCCGGCTATGTCCTCGAAACCGTCGTACCACCAGCGCCACGTGTGGCGTTGATCATTCTCGCGTTGACGCTGATTTATGCACTCGCGGGTATGTCCTATGGTCCGCTGGCGGCGTGGCTGGTCGAGCTGTTTCCAGCGCGCCTGCGCTACACCTCGCTCTCGATCCCCTATCACTTCGGCTCCGGCTATGCCGGCGGGTTCCTGCCTTTCATCAGTCAGTACATCGTTGCCAGGACCGGAAACCCGTTCGCGGGGCTGTGGTACGCGATCAGCGTTGTGACACTGGCGCTCATCATCACGACCTTCGTCCTGCCCGAGACCGCTGGCAAAGAACTCGATTGATTTACCCAGGGGCGCAACCGCCAGATATGACAGCAGCGGCGCCTGGCATTACAGTGCCGCCATGTGCAATCACGTTATCAGGAGAATCATGTGAAGTTCAGCGATGCAAGGGCCGTGGTGACGGGTGGGGCTTCCGGCCTGGGTCGGGCGGTGGCGGCGCGGGTGGTGGCGAGTGGCGGCCAGGTCGTGATGCTGGATCTGCAGGACGCCGCCGGTATGGCTGCGGCCGCGCAGCTGGGCGAGCGCGCGGCATTCCTGAAGTGCGACGTTACGCGCGAAGCCGAGGTCAATGCCGCGATGGCTGCCGCCGCTCAACGATTGAACGGCATCAACCTGCTGGTCAATTGTGCCGGCGTCATCGGCGCCGGCCGCATGCTGGGCAAGGAAGGCCCGATGGCGGGCGACTTCTTTACCAAGGTCGTGCACATAAACCTGATCGGCACTTTCCTGTGCGACAAAGCCGCGGCCGCCGTCATGCAGAAGAATCCGCCCGGTGAAGATGGCGAACGCGGGCTGATCATTCACACGTCTTCAGTGGCCGCATTCGAGGGCCAGATCGGGCAGGTGGCTTATGCAGCGACCAAAGCCGCGGTGGCGGGGATGACGCTGCCCATCGCCCGGGAACTGGCGCGCTTCGGCATCCGTTGCGTCGCGCTCGCCCCGGGAATATTCCAGACCGCGATGCTCGAGCAGATCCCGGCGGATATTCAGGCTTCGCTCGGCAAGCAGGTGCCGTTTCCGCAGCGCCTGGGAACGCCCGGCGAGTTCGCGCAGCTGGTGCAGAATGTCTTCGAGCTCACGATGCTCAATGGCGAAACCATCAGGCTGGATGGCGCGATACGCATGGCGCCGCAATGAGCTTCAGGCCAGGTGTGGCGCTATCGCCCAGGCATCAGTGAGTGAGTCCGAGCGCCAGGGCGCAGGCGGCCGCCTCATCAACCGCGGCACACACCTCCGGCGCAGGCGCCTGCCATCCCGCTGCCGAGGCATTAGCCAGCCTGGCCTGTACCAGCGCGCGCATGCGTTCTTCCAGCGGCTGGCGGCGCAGCTGCCCATGGGCCGGGTGCGCCGCATCGGCGCAGGCGGCTATGCGCGCGGCTGAGGTGTACTGTTGGTCGAGACAGGCCAGATAGGCCATGGCATCCAGCGCTGAGTGCAGCCTGTCGGTGTCCAGGCGCATCGCCAGCTCATGCAACTCGGCGCCGATGGCACGCGCCTCCGTGATTTCGCCGGACAGCAGCAGCGCCGCGAAGTAGCTGGCGAGCAGCTCCAGCCGGGTTTCACACCGACCCGAGTGGCGCAGACTCAGCGCCAGCGGGCGGCTCAGCTGCAGGGCGCCGGACAGGTCGCCGCAGGTCACGTCCAGCTCGGCGATGGCCACGGTGGCCGCCAGCGCCTGGCGTTCGCTGGTGGCCAATGCGAGCCGCATGGCGCGCTGGTAGCTGGCGCGCGCTGCCGGGAAATCGCCGCGACTGACCAGCAGTGCGCCTTCGGTCAGGGCGCCGTGGGCCAGCAGGCGCGCTGGCCACGCGGCATCTTCGAGCTGGTGCGCCACGTCGAAGGCTGCGCCAGCGGCGCTATCGTCGCCACGCCAGTTCAGCGCCAGCAGCGACTGCGAGTAATAGCGCGCGCGAGCGTTGTTCAGCGTGTCATGCAGCGCCGCGGCAAGTTCGGCCGCATAGCGCGCGCGGTCGTACTTGCGCGTGGATTCAAGGCTCGCCACCGCTTCCCAGAAGCGTGCGACTCGCGCCATCGGCAGGCTGGCGTTGATCTGCGTGACCGTCTGCTCAAAGCGGGCGCGACCCTCGGCCCCGAGATCGGACTCGAGAAACAGCGGCCACGCCGAGCCATACAGAGAAACCGCCAGCAACCGGTCCTGGGTGGCGGCCCAATCGATGGCGGCGCGCACGTTGTCCAGCTCCGGCTGATAGCGGTGCAACCAGACGGCTTCATCCAGCGACCAATACTCCTGATAGGCTGCATCGAGCAGTTCGAGCATGGCGCCTGCGACGTTGCGGTTTGCACGCTTCAGCTCGTCGCGCTCCGTCAGGCGCGCGCGCGCGTAGTAACGCGCGGTTTCCAGCAGTGTGTAGCGCGGCGGATCGATCGGCAGCGCCGACACCAGTGAGCGATCCACGAGACGCGTGATCAGGTCAATGGTTTCGGCAGCATCAATGTTCCCGTCACGCACGCTGCGTGCGGCGGCCTGCAGCGTGAAACTGCCCGCGAAGGCGCCCAGCTGGTTGAAGACACACTGCTCGGCGGCAGTCAGCAGCTGGTAGCTCCAGTCGAAGGCTGCGTGCAGTGCGCCGTGGCGCGTGTCGGCAGCAGCGCCCGAGAGTTTCAGCAGCCGGAAGCGGTCGTCGAGCCGCTCCAGCACCATGGCGAGGCCCAGCGCCGGCACCCGCGCGGCTGCCAGCTCAATGGCCAGCGCGTTGCCGTCCAGGCGCCGGCAGATGTCGCTCACCAGCTTGCTGTTGGTGGCGTTCAGTTCGAAGCGCTGGTCGGCGGCACGGGCGCGTTGGGCGAACAGTTCGACGGCGGCATAGCGTTGTGCCTCCTCGCCCGGTGTGGCAGCGTCGGGTAGCGCCAGCACCCGCAGGCGGTAGATCACTTCGCCCGCAATGCCCAGCGGCGCCTGGCTGGTCAGCAAGGCGCGCACGCCTGCAGTCTGCGTCACCAGCTCGACCAGTGGCGCGGCCAACTCAGCCTGCAGATGTTCGGCGCCGTCCAGCACCAGCAGCACCGGGACCTGCTCCAGCGCCTGGCGCAGGGCGACAAATCCATCGATGTTATCGGGCAGCGCGAGCCCGAGGGCGAGCGCGATGGCCGAGGGCACGCGCACTGCCTCATCGATGGATTCCAGGCTGACCCAGGCCACCGCAGCGGCCGATTTCTCCGCCTCGCGGGATAGCAGCTCGTGCGCAAGCCGCGTCTTGCCCACGCCGGCGCTGCCGACCACCGTCACCAGATTCGCGCCCGCCAGCGTTGCCTCCAGTTCGGCCAGTTCGCGCTCGCGCCCGATCAGCGCGCCAATGCGCCCGGGCCAGAAGCGCCTGGGAATGGCCAGCCGCGGCGCTTCGGGCAGGGGCTGGGCCACCACGGCTGGCGCGGCGCCGGGCAGTACCACTGGCAGTTCCAGCCGGTAACCAAAGCCCGGCACCGTGCGGATGGCGCCCGCACCGAGGACCCGACGCAGGCTCGCCACCTGGGCGGGCAGGTTGTTCTCGTCGACCACCAGGCGCGGCCACACACGTTCGAGCAGTGTGGCCTTGGTGGCCAGGCGGCCTTGGTGCTCGATCAGCACCAGCAGCAGGTCGAAGGCACGGGCGCCCAGCTCCAGCGGCTGCCCGTCCCGTGAGAGCGCCCGCTCTGCGGGCCGGAGCTCGAATTGGCCGAGACGGATCAGATCCATGCCCTGCTGTCGCCGTGTTTCAGAAACATTTCATGCGCATTTCAAGACCCCGCCGCTGCCCCGCGCGATCCTACACCTGCGCGCCGGGTTGTCGGCGCAGCATGAAACATCCACCAACCAGAGTACAGAGAGAAGCACATGCCGAAATTTGTCATTGAACGGGAAATCGCCGGCGCCGGGAAGCTGACTCCCGCCGAGCTCAAGTCCATTTCACAGAAGTCCTGTGGAGTGCTCAGCAGCATGGGTCCCAGCGTGCAGTGGGTCCACAGCTACGTCACTGCCGACAAGATCTTCTGCATCTACCACGCAGCCGATGAATCGCTGGTGCGTCGCCACGCCGAGCTGGGCGGTTTTCCGGCCAACAAGATCACGCGCGTCACCTCCATCATCGACCCGGCAACCGCCGAATAACCCAAGGAGACCACGACCATGAAAGCCCTTATTGCCATGATCCCCGTCCTCATGCTCGGCAGCGCCATTGCCGCCGAGATGCCGGCTCACGCTGCCAAACCCGCCGTACACCGCTACCTGATCGAGCGCACCTTTCCCGCCGGCGCACTGGCCGGCCTCAACGCGGAAGGCAAGGCCAGGATCAACGCCACCAATGCGAAGTACGGCGTGCACTGGAAGATGTCCTATGCCAACGCCGAAAAGACCAAGACTTTCTGCATCTATGATGCGCCGAGTGAACAGGCGGTGCGTGATGCAGCCGCCGCCAACAGCATTCCGGTCGACACAGTCATGGAAGTGCCGGTGACGCTGCTGCCGAAGTAACCGCCAGGGCCACCGCCCGGTGTGACTGCGTGTCGCTCGCGCAGTCACACCGGGCGCTTGCCAGGGCCGCTGCAGACGATCGATTCGAATGCCGGCTCCCGGGGATTCGGTCGGGCAGCAGCCGGCCCCGAGCGGACTATGGCGCCGTTGAAGTCGTTGCCACAAAGCCGTCATTCGAGCACTCTCTGTGTGCTGGTCCGTACTTCCCCAGTGCGAGAGTGCCGATGAAATTCAAACTCAACGGACATCGAAGGTTCTATCTGTTGATGGCGTGGATCGGCGCGTTAATTGCGGCTATCGGGTTTTCGCGCAGGTACTTTATGCCCCTCGCGGCTGGCACGTTCCAGGCGCCGGCAATTGTTCACTTGCATGGTGCAATCACATTGACTTGGGTTGCCTTCCTGATTCTACAGACAACTCTGGTGGCCACCGGTCGCACGGCGTTTCACCGCAGCATCGGCATGGCTGGCATTGCACTCGGCACTTTAGTCGTCTTCACGGCCATGGAGGTCGCGGTCTTGCAG
>JBAVRE010000275.1:0-6741 GCA_049694695.1 Steroidobacteraceae bacterium
GGCGAGCATGGTGGCACTGATCGAACGCGCACAGTCTGAACGGCCGCCGCAGGCCCTGGCGGCCGATCGGGCGGCCAGCCACTTCGTACTGTGGATCGTGGTGCTCGCCGTCCTGGTCGCGGCTGCCTGGCTGTGGATCAACCCGGCGCGCGCCTTCGAGGCCACGCTCGCCGTGCTGGTGGTCACCTGCCCGTGCGCACTGTCGCTGGCGACGCCGGTCGCGCTGGCCGCCGCGACCTCGCGCCTGACGCGCCGTGGCGTGCTGATCACGCGTGCCAATGCCCTGGAACGCCTCGCCACCATCACGACCGTAGTCCTCGACAAGACCGGCACGCTCACCAATCAGGGCGTGCAACTGGGCGCGATCCAGTATTTCGGCACCGGCGACCCGCAGCGCAGCCTGGCGCTGGCGGCCAGCCTCGAGCAGCACTCGACCCATCCCCTGGCCGTGGCCATTACGGCTGCGACCGCGGCGCGCATAGCCTTCACCGAGGTGCACGAAACCCGCGGACGCGGGCTGGAAGGCCAGTGCGAGGGCGTGCGCTGGCGCATCGGCCGGCGTGATTACGTGGCCGAGCTGGTCAACCCCGTTGGCACGGGGGCAACGCCGCGGACCCGCGCCGTCGCGCCGTCCGATGACGAGCGCGTCTGGCTCGGTTCGGCCGCCGGCTTCGCCGCCGCCTTTGAGCTCATCGACTCGCTCCGCCCTGATGCCGCCCAGGCCGTGGCGCGGCTACGGGCCCAGGGCCTCGATTTGCGCATTGCCAGCGGCGATCGGCAAGCCACGGTGCAGCGCATTGCGGCAGAACTGGGCATCACGCAGGCCACCGGCCGCATGGATCCTGCGGCCAAGCTGGCCCTGATCCGCTCGCTGCAGCAGCGGGGCCAACGGGTGCTGATGGTCGGCGACGGGATCAACGATGCCCCGGTGCTGGCGGCCGCCGACGTATCCGGCGCCATGGGCGGTGGGGCCGCCATCGCGCATGCGGCGGCCGATCTGCTGCTGATGAATGAATCACTGACCTCCGTGGCATTGGCTATCGATACCGCGCGCGGCACCGCGCGCCTGGTGGCGGCCAACCTGCGCTGGGCGCTGGCCTACAATATCTGCGCCGTACCACTGGCGGCCGTCGGCCTGGTGCCGCCCTGGCTGGCGGCCCTGGGGATGTCGGCCAGCTCCCTGTTCGTGGTCTGGCGGGCACACCGCTATGCGAGGAGCCCCACATGAGTGTTGCGCTGCTGCTGATCCCGCTGGCACTGGTGCTGCTGGCCGCGGCGGTCGGCGCTTTCTTCTGGGCGGTCGACCACGATCAGTTCGAGGATCTCGATACGGTCGCCAACAAGCTGCTGGACGATGCCGACCCGGAGCAGTGACGTTGCCATGAGGACACACCGCACCCTAATATCCATGTCTGGTGGTAATTGTCGCCTGTCAGCTTGCGAGGATCAGATCCGGTGGCCAGAGAATTCGAACCCGTGGTCGGGCAGTGGTACGAAAACATCGACGAGAACGACAGCTTCCGCGTGCTCTCCGTGGATGAAGACGCCGAACTTATCGAGATTGAATATCTGGACGGCGACATCGAAGAGATCGATGTCGACACCTGGGCTGAGTTCGACCTCGACAAGATCGAGCAGCCCGAGGGCTGGTCGGGCGCTGACGTCGGCGTCAAGGACAAAGAAGAAGAGGAAGATGACGACGACGATGAGGACGATGACTGGGACGAAGATGACGACGACGATGAGGACGACCTGGACGAGGACGATCCCGGCGACGACAACTACTGAGCGGGCCTCATGAAGGGCGAGCTGCAGGCGCTGCTCGATGCCTGCGTCGATGCCGTCATCATCATCGATCACCGCGGGCTCATCACCACCTTCAGCGCGGCCGCCTGCCGCATGTTTGGCTATCGCGGCGATGAAGTAAGCGGCCGGAATGTCAGCGTGCTGATGACCGAGCCCGACGCCAGCCAGCACGACGAATACCTGCGCCATCACCTGCTCTCCGGCGAGACGCGTGTGATTGGCGTTGGCCGCGAAGTGACGGCACGGCGGCGCGATGGCAGCGTATTTCCGGCCTCGCTGGCAGTCGGTCGCATCGCCGACTCGAAGCCGGCGCGCTTCGTCGGCTTCCTGCACGATCTCACGCCACGCCGGCGCGAAGAGGAGCAGCGCCGCAACGCCGAACAGGCGGTACGCGAGGCGCGCGAGCGGCTCACGCATGTGTCACGCCTGTCCACGCTCGGTGAGATGACCACGGGTCTGTCACACGAACTGAATCAGCCGCTGACGGCCATTGCCACCTACGCGCGGGCCGCGGAACGAATGGCGGAACAGCCGCAACCGCAACTGGACGAAGTCGTCAGTGCCTTGCGGCAGATTTCCGCCCAGGCGCTGCGCGCCGGCGAAATCATCAAGCGGCTGCGTACCCTGGTGCGCAACCGTGAGGTCCAGGAAGAGCTGCTCGAACTGAACAGCGTGGTGCGCGAACTCGTGGTGCTGGCGGAATCCGACGCACGGCTGAACAACGTGCAGCTGCAGATTGAACTGGCGCCGGATCTGCCGCCGGTGCTGGGCGATGCCGTCCAGCTGCAGCAGGTGATGCTCAACCTGCTGCGCAATGCCATCGATGCGGTGAGCGGCCTGGACGACGCGGCACGCACCATAGTCCTGCGCACCATACCGGTCGCAGACCAGGTGGAACTGTCAGTCACTGACTCCGGGCGGGGCATCGACCCGGCGATACGCGAGCGGTTGTTTGAAGCCTTCGTCACGACCAAACCCGAGGGCACGGGCCTGGGTCTGGCTATCAGTCGCTCGATTGCCGAAAATCACGGCGGCAAGCTGGCCTGGCGTGCCAACCAGCCCTGTGGCAGCTGCTTCTATCTCACCCTGCCCGCCGTCTCCGGAGAGCCCCTATGAAAACCGAAACACCGGTCGTCTACATTGTCGATGATGACGAGGCGGTGCGCGGTTCATTGCGCATGCTGATGCGTTCGGTCGGTTTGCAGGCCCAGGCCCTGGGCTCAGCCCGTGAGTTTCTCGACGCCTATGATCGACGCCAGAGCGGTTGCCTGGTGCTCGATGTGCGCATGCCGCAGATGAGCGGACTGGAGCTGCAGCAGCAGCTCAATCAGCGCGGCGCCACCATTCCCGTGATCTTCATCAGCGGCCACGGCGATGTGCCGATGGCCGTCGAGGCCATGCAGCACGGCGCCTTCGACTTCCTGCAAAAACCCTTCCGCGACCAGGAACTGCTCGATCGGGTGCAACGCGCGCTGGCGCTCGACGCGCAATCGCGCGCCACCTCGGCTGCCGACGCCCAGATCCTTGAACGCCTGAAATCGCTGACGCCGCGCGAACGGCAGGTCATGCAGCTGGTAACACGCGGCAAAGCCAACAAAGTGGTCGGCGCCGAACTGGGCGTCAGCCAGCGAACGGTGGAAATCCACCGCGCCCACGTGATGGAAAAGATGCAGGCCCGTTCGCTGGCCGAGCTGGTGCGCATGGTGCTCGACACTGAGGATGCTACGCAGAAACCCTGATTTATTTCCCGGGCAGTCACGGCACCATCCACCGAGTGCCAGCTGCGCCCAGAAAAAAAGTACTTTATGTACAACCCCTCGCCGGCGGCGAGGTTGAGCGGCTGCTGGACGCCATGCACGCGCCGTTCAGGCAGTGCGCTGGCGGCCGGGAAGCGCTGACAATCGCGGCCTCCGGGCCCCTGTCATGTGTGCTGACACCGCTGCTGCTGGCGGACATGAGCGCCACGACCCTGATCGACGCACTGCAGCAGGCCGCTCCTGGCCTCAAAGTCATCGTCATCGTCGAGAACCCGGCGGTCAGTGAGGCGGTCGCCGTCATGCAGGCCGGGGCCCACGCCGTGGTCGACAGCCGCAGGCTCAGCATGGGTCTCTATCATCACGTCGCGCCGCTCCTGCATGGCGCCTGAGGGACGCACTCTGCTAGCCTGCCTTCATGAGCAATCCTAAGGACAGCTGGTACCACGAGCGGGAATCGGCCTGGTTATATCGCGTGGTGGCAGGGGCCGAAGCCGATACCACGCGCCGGCAATTGTTTTCAGCGCTGGCGGCGGCAGCCGAAGCCCAGGCCGGGCACTGGGCAAAACTTGCCAATCCAGGGGAATTCAAGCCCCGGACGCGCGCGCGCCTGGTGGCGGCGCTGGTCCGCAGACTGGGTCCGCGCCCGCTCAAGCCCATACTGGCCGCCATGAAGCTGCGCGGCCTGTCGGTCTACGGCGCCGCGCCCGCCATCGACGGGCACCTGATGCCGGTGACGGTGCAGGATGTCGGTCAGCGCCATCGCAGCGTCACCGGTGGCAACAACCTGCGCGCCGCGGTGTTCGGCGTAAACGACGGCCTGGTTTCCAACGCCAGCCTGATCCTGGGCATCGCCGGAGCCGGTGCCAGCAGCCAGACGATCCTTACGGCCGGGCTGGCGGGTTTGCTGGCCGGGTCACTGTCGATGGCCTCCGGTGAATACGTGTCGGTGCGCTCGCAGCGCGAAATGTATGAATATCAGATCGGGCTGGAGCGCGATGAACTGGCGGAATATCCGGACGAGGAGGCCGAAGAGCTGGCGCTGATCTACCAGGCGCGTGGCGTGGAAATCGGCCAGGCCCGGGCCATCGCCCAGCGGCTCATGGCCAATCCCGAGCACGCCCTCAATACGCTGGCTCGCGAGGAACTGGGCCTGAACCCGGACGATCTGGCTTCGCCGTGGGCGGCTGCTATTTTTTCCTGCCTTGCCTTCGGCTCCGGAGCGCTGGTGCCACTGCTCCCCTACCTGCTCGGTGCCACAGGCGCACACGCCGTCCAATGGTCATTGGGCGTGGCCATGGCGTCCCTGGCAGGGGTAGGCATGACCTTGAGCCTCTTCAATGGCCGTAGCGCCATCCAGGGGGCGCTGCGCATGATGCTGATCGGCGCCGCTGCGGCCGCGTGCACCTGGGGGCTGGGCAGACTGCTCGGTGGTGGCCTGGTGCAATAACCCGGCCCCGGAACGGCGAATATCGCCGTAACCCACTGTTATTGCTTACTTAAAATGCTGACCTTGAACTCTCGCAGTCCGCTATCATCTTAGCTCTGACGTGTTTTTCACCTAGCGAACCTGGAAACTACCGGACCCATCATGAAGCGCATCATCCTGTTCATTCTCACCAACCTGGCCGTCATGCTGGTGCTGTCGGTCGTCGCCCAGGTTACCGGCCTCGACCATTGGCTGGCGGCGCGTGGCGGCGATCTCACCGGCTTACTGGTCATGGCGGCGTTGTTTGGCTTTGGCGGTGCGCTCATATCACTGGCGATGTCCAAATGGATGGCCAAGCGCGCCATGGGCGTGCAGGTCATAGCAACGCCGGCGAATCCGGAACAGGAATGGCTGGTCAGCACGGTGCGCGCGCTGGCCACGCAGGCGCGCATCGGCATGCCGGAAGTGGGCGTGTTCGACTCGCCGCAGCCCAATGCCTTTGCCACCGGCGCGCGGCGCAATGCGGCGCTCGTCGCCGTGAGCAGCGGACTGCTGCGCAGCATGAGTCGCAGTGAAGTGGAGGCCGTGCTGGGGCATGAAATCACCCACGTCGCCAATGGCGACATGGTCACGCTGACGCTGATCCAGGGTGTCGTGAATACCTTTGTGATTTTCCTCTCGCGCATCGTCGGCAGCATTGTCGATCGCGCACTTTCCCGCGATGGCGAAGGTCGCGGCGGCTTCGGCTACTTCATCACCGTCATGGTCATGCAGGTCATCTTCGGGGTGCTCGCCAACATGATCGTCATGGCGTTTTCACGTTACCGCGAATTTCGCGCTGATGCCGGTGGCGCACAGCTTGCCGGCCGCAACAACATGATTGGTGCGCTCGAACGGCTCAAGATGGCGCACAGCCCGGCCCTGCCCACGCAGATGGCCGCCTTCGGGATCAGCGGTGGCCTGAGCACGGGCCTGCGCAGACTGTTCATGAGCCACCCTCCGCTGGAGGAGCGCATCGCGGCATTGCAGTCGCACGCCTGATCGGTAGCGGGAGTGAAGGGGGAGCGGCCTGGTGAAGCCGAGCATCATTCCGATCGACGACGAGTCCACTGAAGAGCGCGCCTTCGCGCCGCTGGCCGCGCTCGGCCGGCGCCTGCTGCGGGCGCAGTTTGCCCGGCTGCGGCACGGCGAAATCCGGCTGATCGATGAGCACGGCGAGCAGCGCTACGGCGAGCGCAGCGCGCGCTGCCCGCTCAGCGCCACGATCGAGGTTCTCGATCCGCAGTTCTATGCGGACGCCACCTTTGGCGGCACCGTGGGCGCGGGTTCAGCCTATATCCGCGGCAGCTGGCGCTGCAGCGACCTCACCGCCCTGGTACGCATCATGGTGGTCAACCGCGAACTCATGGAAGGCATGGACAGCCGCTGGTCGCTGGTCTCACGCCCGCTGCTGCGGCTGTTCCATCTGTTACATCGCAACAGCCGTAGCGGCAGCGCGCGCAACATCGCCGCGCACTACGATCTGGGAAATGAGCTCTACGAACTGATGCTCGATGAGACCATGGCCTACTCGTGCGGCATTTTTGCCGATGCGACCACCACGCTGGCCGGGGCCTCGCGCGCCAAGTTCGACGCCGCCTGTCGCAAGCTCGAGCTGCAACCGGGCGATCACCTGCTGGAGATCGGCACCGGCTGGGGCGGGCTGGCGATACACGCTGCGCAGCACTATGGTTGTCGCGTCACCACGACCAC